>DASUOW010000103.1:0-9693 GCA_036276435.1 Gemmatimonadales bacterium | reverse complement strand
CTTGACGCTCTCCTCGAGGTTCTTCGCGAAGTCGACGACGCCGTGGCCGAACACGCCGCCCAGGGCGAACGTCATCTGCTTCACGGCCTCGCGCAGCTTGTTGGTGCGCGGGTCGGCGACGATGGCGCCGAGGGTCTTGCTGATCGCGCCCACGTTGGGCGAGATGGACATGCCGTTGTCGTTGACGATGAGGATGACGTCGCGATCGGAGTGCCGGCGTTGTTCATCCCCTCGTACGACAGGCCGCACGTCATGGCCCCGTCGCCCACGATGGCGACGACCTTGTAGTCGTCGCCGTGCAGGTCGCGCGCGGTGGCCATGCCCAGCGCGGCCGACATCGCGGTGGCCGCGTGGCCCGCGCCGAAGTGGTCGTGCTCGCTCTCGCTGCGCTTGAGGAAGCCCGAGATGCCGCCCACCTGGCGGAGCGTCTCGAAGCCGTCGTTGCGGCCGGTGAGCAGCTTCCAGGCGTAGGCCTGGTGGCCGACGTCCCAGAGGATCTTGTCGCGCGGGGAATCGAACTCGTACAGGAGGGCGATCGCGAGCTCGACGACGCCAAGGCTGGCCCCGATGTGCCCGCCGGTGAGCGAGCAGCCTTCGATGAGCCGGGCACGCACTTCCTCGGCCAGCTGGGGCAGCTGGTCGGGGGCGAGCCGCTTGAGGTCCGCGGGACCCTTGATCGTCGAGAGCAGCGTCATGGCTCAGGAACTCCTGTTCACAATATAGTGCGCGAGCGCGGCGAGGGCCGGTGACGGCACCCCTGCCGAATCGAGATGCTCCACGGCGCGGCGCGCCAGCCGCTGCGCCTCCGAACGCGCCCCCTCCACGCCCAGCAGGCGCGCGTAGGTGGACTTGTGCAGCGCGGCGTCGCGGCCGGCGGTCTTGCCCAGCTGCGCGCTCGTGCCGATGACGTCGAGGACGTCGTCGGCGATCTGGAAGGCGAGCCCGATGTCGGCGCCGAAGGCTTCGAGGGCGTCCACCACGGGCGGCGCGGCACGGGCGGCGAGGCCGCCCAGGACGCACGAGGCCCGGATGAGCGCGCCGGTCTTACCCCGGTGGATGGCGATCAGTTCGGGCAGGTCCAGCGCCCGCTGCTCGGCCTCGAGGTCGAGCCACTGCCCGCCCACCATCCCCTCGATCCCGCCCGCCTCGAAGAGAACCTCGGCCATCCGGCGGAGCAATGGCGGCTCGAGCCCGAGCTCCTCGGCGGCCTCGGCGAGCACCTGCGCCGCGACCGGCACCAGCAGGAACCCCACGCGCGTGGCGGTGAGCACGTCGAAGGCGCGGTGCGTGGTGGGCCGGCCGCGGCGCAGATCGTCGTCGTCCATGCACGGCAGGTCGTCGTGCACGAGCGAGTAGGTGTGCACCGTCTCGACCGCGGTGGCCACACCGGCCACGCCCGCGTCGACGCCGCCGCTGGCCCGGTAGGCCGCCACCACCAGCGCCGGCCGCACGCGTTTTCCCGGCGTGCGGAGCGCATAGGCGAACGCCTGGCCGTCGCGTCCGGGATGCGCGCGCTCGAGCTGCTGCGCCAGGGTCTCGAGCCGCTGGTCGGCCAGGACGCGCGCCTCGGCGAGGAGCTCCTCGGCGGTCACGCGCGTGGCGTCAGAGGTCGGCATCCTGCATCCGCAGCGTGCCGTCGGCGCTCTCGAGCACCAGCTTCACCGACTGTTCCGCCTCGCCGAGCCGTTCGCGGGCCCGCCGCAGCCGGGTGACGCCCTCCTCGAACAGCCGCAGCGCCTCGTCGAGATCGGTGCCGTCGGTCTCGAGCCGGCGCACGATGTCCTCGAGTGCCTTGAGCTCCTCGCCCAGCGTGGGCTCCTTCGCCTTGGTCATGCGTCCTCCTCGACGCGCGCCGGCACCGTGCCGTCGGCGAGCCGCAGGTCGAATCGGCGGCCCGGCGTGAACGCCGCGCGGCCGCGCAGGATCGCGCCGTTCTCGCCAAGCGGAATGGCGAAGCCGCGCTCGAGCACGCGGAGCGGGCTCAGCGCGTCGAGCTGCGCCGCCATCCGCTCGAGCGTGTGCCGGTGCGCCGACAGCGCCTCGCCCATCGCGGCCTCCATGCGGTCGGCGGTGCGCGCAAGGCGCTCGCCGACGAAGCGCGTGTGACGGCTGAGGCCGCCCGAGAGCCGCTCGGCGAGCGATCCCACCGTGGCGGCCACCTCCGCGCGGTCGGGGACGGCGAGCTGCGCGGCCATCGAGGGCGTCGCGGCGCGCACGTCGGCCACGAAATCCGCGAGCGAGACGTCCGTCTCGTGCCCCACCGCCGAGATGGTCGGCACCCGCACCTTCGCCAGCGCGCGGCAGACGGCCTCGTCGTTGAAGACCGCGAGATCCTCCTTGGAGCCGCCGCCCCGCCCCACGATGCAGCAGTCGCAGGCGAGCTCGTCGACGAGCCGCAGCGCGCGCACCACCTCGGCCGCCGCCTCGGCGCCCTGCACGCGCGTGGGGACGAGCAGCAGGCGCACGGCGGGCCAACGCTGCCGCGCCACGCGCACGATGTCGCGCAGCGCGGCGCCGTCGGGGCTGGTCACCACCGCGATCGTCTCCGGAAAGACCGGAAGCGGGCGCTTCCGTGCGGCATCAAAGAGCCCGTCGCGCGCCAGCGCCGCCTTGATGCGCTCCAGCTCCTGCTGCTGCGCCCCCACCCGGTTGGTGAGGAGGAGCCGCTGCACGCTGAAGCTGAACTCCCCCTTCTCCTCCCAGATCGCCGGCTTGCCGAAGACGAACACCTCGGCGCCGTCCACCGGCCGCTCGGGGCAGCGCGACGCCGCGAACTTCCACATCGTGCAGCGCACCTTCGCGGCCTCGTCCTTCAGGTCGAAGTACCAGTGCCCGCTCTGGTAGACGCGGAACCCCGTCACCTCGCCGCGCACCCACATGGGCGCGAAGCCATCCTCCACCACGGCCTTCGCCGCGGCATTGAGCTCCGCGACGCTCCAGACCTCGTCCGACGGTCCGCCGGCCCCGGGCTCGGGGCCGAACGGGAGCGACAGCGTCACGCCGTCGCCTGCTGCATCGCCTGGAGGGTGTTCTGCATCAGCATGGCGATCGTCATCGGACCCACGCCGCCCGGCACCGGCGTGATCGCCGAGGCGAGCTCGGCCACCTCGGCGTACTTCACGTCGCCGGTGAGCCGGTAGCCGCGCGGCAGCGACGCGTCGTCGACACGGTTGATGCCCACGTCGATCACCACGGCGCCCGGCCGCACGAAGTCCTTCGTCACGAACTCGGCCCGCCCGATCGCCGCGATCAGGATGTCCGCGCTGCGGCAGACGGCGGGCAGGTCCTTCGTCTTGGAATGGCAGACGGTCACCGTGGCGTCGCCGCCCGGGCCCTGCTGGATGAGCAGGTTCGCCATCGGCTTGCCGACGATGGTGCTACGGCCGACGATCACCGCGTGCGCGCCCTTGGTCTCGATGCCGGAGCGGATCAGCATCTGCTGCACGCCGTAGGGCGTGCACGGCCGGAGCGCCGTGGGGTCGCCGATGACGAGCTTGCCGACGTTGACCGGGTGGAAGCCGTCGACGTCCTTCCTCGGGTCGATGCTGTTGAGCACCTTCTCGCTGTCCATGTGCTTCGGCAGCGGCAGCTGCACGAGGATGCCATGGATGGCCGGGTCGGCGTTGAGCTGGGCGACGATGTCGAGCAGCTCCGCCTCGCTGATCGTGACGTCGCGGGTGATCTTCACCGAGTGCATGCCGGCCTCCTGGCACGCCTTCTCCTTGCTGCCCACGTACGCCCGGCTGGCGGGATCCTCCCCCACGAGCACCACGGCGAGCCCGGGCCGGCGCCCCGACGCCGACAGCTTCGCCACTTCGGTTGCGACCTCGGCCCTGATCGCCTTCCCCAGGGCCACTCCGTCGATGATCCGTGCACTCATCGGGCAATCCCCACCGCGCGGGTTTCTCTGATGACCACCACTCGAATCTGTCCCGGGTACTGCAACTCGTCCTCGATGCGCCGCGCGATCGTCTCGCTGAGCTCCGTCGCGGCCGCATCGTCGATCTGCTCCGGCGTGACGATGACGCGCACCTCGCGCCCCGCCTGGATCACGCTGCTCTTCTCGACGCCCTTGAAACCGTTGGCGATCTCCTCGAGCCGCGTCAGCCGCTTCACGTACGCCTCGTACGCCTCGCGCCGCGCGCCCGGCCGGCTGCCGCTGATGGCGTCGGCCGCCTGCACCAGCACCGATTCGGTGCTCTCGTGCGGCACGTCATCGTGGTGCGCGTGGATGATGCCCACCACCGACTGCGGCTCGCCGTACTTCCGCGCCACCTCGACGCCCAGCTCGACGTGGGTGCCCTCGTTGTCGTGGGTGAGCACCTTGCCCACGTCGTGCAGCAGGCCCGCGCGCTTGGCGAGCGCCACGTCGAGGTGCAGCTCGGCCGCCATCATGCCGGCGAGCCACGCCACTTCCTTCGAATGGTCGAGCACGTTCTGGCCGTACGAGGTGCGGTACTTCATCCGCCCGAGGAGCCGGATCAGCTCCGGGTGGATGCCCGGCACGCCCGCCTCGTAGGCCGCCTGCTCGCCGGCCTCGACCAGCTGCGCGTCGAGCTCGCGGCGCGCCTTCGCGGTCACTTCCTCGATGCGCCCCGGATGGATGCGCCCGTCGGCGATGAGCGTCTCGAGGGCCCGGCGCGCCACCTCGCGGCGGATCGGATCGAAGCACGAGATGACCACGGTATCCGGGGTGTCGTCGATGATCACGTCGACGCCCGTGACCTGCTCGAAGGCGCGGATGTTCCGGCCCTCGCGGCCGATGATGCGGCCCTTCATCTCGTCGCTGGGCAGCGTGACGGCCGAGACGGTGGTCTCGGCCGTGTGCTCGGCGGCGATGCGCTGCACCGCCATGCTGACGATGCGCCGGGCCTCGCGGTCGGCGGTCTTGCGGGCCTGTTCCTTGATGTCGCGGGCGAGGGCGGCCGCCTGGCTGCGGGCGTTGTCCTCCACCTTCTGGAGCAGCTCGCGGCGCGCGTCGTCCACGGAGAGGCCGGCCACGCGCTCGAGCGCCGCCTGCTGCTCCTCGACGAAGCGCTTCGCCTCGGCCTCGGACTCGCCGATGCGCTTCTCGCGCGCCTCGAGCTGCTGCGTGCGCCGGGCGAGCTCCTTCTGCTGGCCGTCGAGCTCCTCGGAGCGGCGCTCGAGCCCCCGCGCCCGCTCCTCGAGGCGGCGCTCCTGGCGCGCCACCTCGTCGCGCCGGGCCTGCACTTCCTTCTCGCCGGCCTCGCGCTGGGCGACCGCCTCGACGCGCGCGTCGAGCTGCGCCTGCGCGCGCGTGGCCTCGGCCTGGCGCACCGCCTCGGCGCGGACGCGTTCCGCCTCGGCCTGCGCGGTGGCGAGCAGGCCCTGGCCGGTCTTCCGCTGGTTGCGTGTGTAGAAGAAGAGGGCGCCGGCGGCGACGATGAGACCCGCCACGATGCCCTCGAGGAGGGGCAGCAGCAGCGACTGCGACATGGATGACCTATGATCTCCAGGAGGCCGCCGGGCCGCCTCCGGTGGGGTCAGTCAGTGGCTGGCACGCCTGCACCGCGTCCGCCGCGTTTCGCGGGGGGCAACAGCGGCACGACCTCGTCGGCCAGCGCCTGCATCCGCGTGGCGAGATCCCGGTCGCCACGACGGGCCTGGAACAGTTCATCCGTGATCGCCAGCGCCGCGAGGATCGCCGCCTTGTGGGGCGGGATCGAGGCCAGCGACTCCTTGACGCGCGACAGCGCCGCGTCCACGTACGCCGCCACGTCGCGGGTGTATTCTGCGGGCAGCTCCGAGCGGACGGCGTACTCCTCCCCGCCGATCGTCACCCGGACCGCCTGAGGTCCCGTCATACCGTCTCCTCGAGGCCGCGCTCGAGGAACGCGAGGCGGCTCGCGAGCGCGGTCACCCGCTCCCGCACCGCCTCGAGCCGCTCGCGCAGCACCACGTTCTCCGCCTCGAGCTCCGCCACGCGCGCCCGCGCGGTGCCCAGGTCGGGCCCCACCGCGGGACCGCTCCGGGCCTTGAGCTCCTGCAATTCCGTCTCGGCGCGATGGCACCGCCGGCGCCATCCCGTCAGCTCTTCCGTGGCGTTGCGCACGAGCTGCTCGAGCTCGGCGAACACCTGCGTGTCGGGCCGTTCGTAGCTCATCTCAGGCCCCCCGTCGTGCCAGTCCCAGTTCGGTCGCGAGCGCCCCGAGCACGCGCTGCTCGAGCTCGTCCACCTCCTGGTCGCGCAGCGTCCGATCCGGCGCGCGACAGGTGAGACGGAACGTCACGCTGCGTCGCCCCTCGCCCACCGAGGCACCGCGATACTCCGCGGTGACGCGCGCCGACTCCAGCAGGTCGCCCGCCGTCGCGCGGATGACCTCCGCGATGCGGGCCACGCCCAGGCCATCCTCGACCACGAGCGAGAGGTCGCGGGTGGCCGCAGGGGTCGTCGGCAACGGACGCACGACGATCCGCTCCGGCGCCACCAGCGCCACGTCGATCTCGACACCGAAAAGAGGGGCGGCCCAAGGCGGCGCGTCCGCCCGCAGCGGGCCGGCCCACCCCACCGGGCGGCCGTCCCCGTCACGGGCCTCGAACGCATCGCCTTGAACGTGCCATGGGGTACCGGGAAACGCCAGAGCCGCAACGGCTTCCGCGAGCCCCTTGCCGTCCCAGCGATCCACGTCGGGCGCGTCGGGATTGGCCCAGTGGAACGGCTCCCGCCCCCCCGTGATCACCGCCGCCACCCGGGTGCGCTCCAGCGGACGCTCGCCGGGGGCGCCGCGCTCGAAGACGGTGCCCACCTCGAACAGGCGCACGTCGCGCGTCTGGTTGTTCCAGTTCCGCTCCACGTGGGCCACCAGGCCCGGCAGGAGCCGCTCCCGGAGGTACGCCCCCGTATCGGCCAGCGGGTTGAGGAGGCCCACGCTCCGGTCGCTGGCCGCCGGGCCGAACGGGAGGCTGACCACCTCGCAGAGTCCTTCCGCCACCAGGCCGTCGGTCAGGCGCCGCAGCACCGGCACGGCGGGCGCATCCGGCAGCGCGCCCACCCGGAACGGGCGCAGCTCGTCGGGCAGCCTGTCGTAGCCGTGGACACGGGCCACTTCCTCCACCAGGTCGATCTCGGCGGTGAGGTCGGGGCGCCAGCCCGGCACGTCCACCGCGAGGCGGCCGTCGTCGGGCTTGGCCACCACGGTGGCGCCGATGGCGACGAGCGCACGCTCGACATCGTGCTGCGCCAGCGGCAATCCGAGCACCTGCGCGACGCGCGCGAGCCGCAGGAAGATGCGCGGCGGGTGCGTCGCGTCCGGGTGCACATCCACCGGCGCGTCGGCCACCCGGCCGCCGGCGGTGGCCACGATGATCTCGATGCAGCGGCGCATCGCCTCGGCGCCGTTCCAGCGATCGACGCCGCGCTCGAAGCGGTAGCTCGCCTCCGAGCTCAGGCCGAGCGCGCGCCGCGTGCGCCGGATGCGCGAGGGCGTGAACCACGCGCATTCCAGCACGAGGTCGGTGGTGCGCTCGCTCACTTCGGTGTCCCGCCCGCCCATGACGCCCGCGACGCCCACGACGCGGCCGGCGTCGGCGATCACGGTCATCTGGTCGTCGAGCGTGCGCTCGACGCCGTCGAGCGTCACGAGCTTCTCGCCCGCGACGGCGCGGCGCGCCACGAGCTCGGGCCCCTCGAGCGTGGCGAGATCGTACGCATGCATGGGCTGGCCCAGCTCGAGCATCACGTAGTTGGTGGCGTCCACGACGTTGTTGATGCTGCGGACACCGACCGCCTCGAGCCGCTGCCGCAGCCAGAGCGGCGAGGGACCGACCGTCACGCCCTGCACCACGGCCGCATGGAAGCGGGCGCAGCCGTCCGGATCGTCGATGGCGATGCGCACGCCGCCGGTGGCGGCGCTGCGCTCGCCCGCGGGCTTCCGGAAGGGCGGCACCTCCACCGCGTCGGCGCCCGGGATGGCCGGCAGCCGGTACGCCACGCCGAGCGAGAAGGCGAGCTCGCGTGCGACGCCCTTGTGGCCGAGCAGGTCGGGGCGGTTGGGCGTGACGTCCACGACGAGCCGGTCGTCGGCGAGCGGCACCGCGTCCACCAGGCGCGTGCCCGGTGCGGCCTCGACGTCGCCGAGGTCCCACAGGCCGTCCGCGTCGCTGCCCACCTCGAGCTCGCGCGCCGAGCAGAGCATGCCCTGCGACAGCTCGCCGCGGAGCTTGCGCTGCTCGATGCGGAGCCCGCCGGGGAGCGTGGCACCTATGGGCGCGAACGGGTACTTGCGGCCCGCAGTGACGTTCGGCGCGCCGCACACCACGCTGCGGCGCTCGGGTCCGCCGTCGTTCACCGTGCAGACCCGCAGGCGATCGGCGTTCGGGTGCGGGCGCACGTCCTCGACCAGCGCCACGACGATGTCGCCGAGCGTGGCGTGCAGCGGCTCCACCGCGTCCACGGCGGCGCCGAGGGCGGCGAGCCGGCGGCTCACGTCGTGGGCGTCGAGCGACTGGCGCAGGAAGGCCTCGAGCCAGCGTCGGGAGACGTTCATGGCTCAGGCCCCTCCGCGCGCGAACTGGCCGAGGAAGCGCATGTCGCCCTCGTACAGGAGACGGATGTCGGTGACGCCATGGCGCTGCATCGCGATGCGCGCCGGGCCCATGCCGAAGGCCCAGCCGGTATAGCGCTCCGGGTCGATGCCGCCGCACTGCAGCACGTTCGGGTGCACCATGCCGCAGCCCAGGATCTCCATCCAGCCGGTGCCCTTGCAGGCGCCGCAGCCCAGGCCCTTGCAGAGCTGGCACGCCACGTCCATCTCGGCCGACGGCTCCGTGAACGGGAAGTACGACGGGCGGAAGCGCACCGCGGTGTCGGCGCTGAAGAATCGCCGCGCGAAGTGCGTCAGCGTGGCCTTGAGGTCCACGAACGAGATGCCCTCATCGATGGCCAGTCCCTCGATCTGCGCGAACGCGGGTGCGTGCGATGGGTCGAACGGGTCGCTGCGATACACCATGCCGGGGATGAGCACCCGGATGGGCGGCGGCGACGCCTGCATGACGCGGATCTGCACCGGCGAGGTGTGCGTGCGGAGCAGCAGCTTGCCGTCGCCCGGCGTCTCGTGCACGCCCGGCGCGTCGAGATACAGGGTGTCGTGCTGGTCCATGGCCGGATGGTCGGCCGGGAAGTTGAGGGCGAGGAAGTTGTACCACTCCGTCTCGACCTCGGGCCCGAGCGCGATGGTGAAGCCCAGGGCGCGGAAGATCTCGCCGATCTCGTCGATGACGGCGTTGACCGGATGCTGCGCGCCCACCCAGCGATGCCGGGCGGGCATGTCGAGGTCGATGGCGCGCCGCTCGGAGTCGGCCGCCGCCGCGGCCAGCTCGGCGCGGCGGGCCGCGACGGCGTCCTCGGTGGCGGTCTTGAGCGCATTCACCGCCTGGCCGAAGGCACGGCGCTCCTCCGGGGCCCGCGTGGCCACGGCGCGCGCGGCGGCCGTGAGCGCGCCCGCCTTGCGGCCGACGAGCGCGATCTCCGCCTCGTCGAGCGCGGCGGCGTCGAGCGTCGGGATGGCCGCGATGCGCGGCAGCAGCACGTCGAGGTCGGGATAGCCGGTCGGTGCGATCATGGGACGCTGGGGCTGAATGAGCGGGAGGGCCGCCCGCCACTCGGCGGACGGCCCCGGATCGCCTGCTCGACGCCAGCCGCTACTTCGCGGCCTTCGCGAGCTCGGCGAGCTT
>DASUOW010000102.1:0-2789 GCA_036276435.1 Gemmatimonadales bacterium | reverse complement strand
ATCTCGCGATCGGCCAGGGCCAGCTCCTCCTGCTGCACCGCGATCTTCCGCTCGAGCACCGCCGCGCGCTCGCGATGCCGCTCCACGAACCGGTGCGCCACCTCCGCCGTCTCGGTGTCGCCGATGCCCGCGGCGAGCTTGCCGCGCCGCTCCGCATCCTCGAGCTGGCGGCGCTCGGCGGCGAGGTCCCGCTCGCTGGCGGCCAGCGCATCGCGCAGGCCCATCACGGCCGCCTTCATCTCCACCAGCGACTCCCGGATGGCCGACGCCTCCGCCCCGCGGTCCGCGGGCGGCGTCGCGTCGGCGAGGAACTGTTCCAGGCGTGCCTTGAGACTTTCGAACATGGACGGGTCCGGACGGTGGGCGTGGAGGAGCGGTGCGAACACTACGCCCCGCGGCGCGGAGGCGTCAAGCAGCGGTATATCTTGTGGCATGCGCCGCTCCCCCCGTTCGCTCGCGCTCGGTGTCGCCGCCCTGCTCCTGGGCGCGCTGCCGGCCAGCGCCCAGCGGAGCACCCGGGCCGTCGGGTTCCAGGCCGGCTACGCCAGCGCGCGGCTGCGCACCGAGAGCCTCGAGGCCCTCGAGAGCCGGCAGGGCGCCTTCGTCGGCATCTACTACCGCGCCCGCGTCCTCTCCTGGCTCACCCTGCAGCCCGAGGTGGACTTCACCATCAAGGGCGGCGAGGTGCCGCTGGACGACGTCACGACGAGCATCGAGTCGCTGAGCCTCGACCTCGGCGTGCTGGAGATTCCGCTGATCGTGAAGGTGGCGCCCCCCTACCGGCGCGAGAGCATCCGTCCCTTCCTCTTCGGCGGCGCGAGCGTCGGGCTCGAGGTGGGCTGCACCCGGACCCTCGTGGGCCAGGGCGCGGTGCGGAGTGTGGACTGCAACGACAGCGATACGATCACCCTCGGATCGGATACGCTCGAGGTCGCCCCGCTCCAGATCCCATCCCCCGACGTGAGCTGGGTCGTGGGCGCCGGCATCCAGTGGGAGCGCAAGGACATCGGCATCGGGCTCGAGGCACGCTATCAGCGCGGCCTGCGGCAGGTGCTGCCCCAGGCCGGCACGCCGATCTACAACGAACTCTGGGCGATCGTCCTCGCCCTCACGATCTGACCCGCATCCCCCGCGAGGCTTCCATGCGCATCGTGATGCTCCTCTCCCTTTCGGTGCTCGCCGCCTGCGGCGGCGGCACCGCCACCCGGCGTGGCTCGAGCCCGACGTGCGGCATCGCCGCGCTCGCGGGCCCGACGGCGCTGCTGGAAGAGTTCCGCACCCCGCAGCAGACGCTCTCCGAGCCACCGTCGCGGCTCCCCGAGCGCACCGTGGCGCGCGTGGCCGCCGGCCCCGCGCTCGCCGCGATCCTGGGCCGCTCCGACTCGGGGCTCGTCGTCGGCGTTGAGGGCACCCTCCCGCCCAACAGCCAGCCGGCGTTCGGCGTGCTGGTCACGCAGAAGGGCGGTGCCACGAAGGGCGTCATGCTCTACGAAGGCGATCCGGTCGAGGGAGCGCCGCGCCTGGGCATCGTCTCCATCGGTGGCCGGACGCTGCCGCTGCTCGGCATCGAGGTGGACATGGCGCGCATCGAGGATCCCAACTGTCCGCTCTTCCCGGACTCGCTCGCCCAGTGAGCGTCCCGCGCATCGCGGTCAGCGGCGTGCGCCGGCACTGGCACGGCGCCGGCCGCACCGGCGTGAATGCGGCCTACGTCGATTCGGTGGCCGCCGCCGGCGCGATCCCGGTCATCCTGCCGCCCGCCATCCCACCCGAGCACGCCGCCCACGCGCTCGAGGGCGTCGACGGCGTGCTGCTCTCCGGCGGGGAGGACATCGACCCGGCGTGGTACGGCATGGACCCCGTCGCGCAGCTCGGCGCCGTGGATCCCGCGCGCGACCGGTTCGAGTTCGCCCTCTTCGCCGCGGCGCGCGAGCGCGGCCTGCCGGTGCTGGGCATCTGCCGCGGGCTGCAGCTGGTGAACGTGGCGATGGGCGGCGTGCTGTGGCAGGACCTGCCGAGCGAGCGGCCGTCGGCGGTGCAGCACGACCGCGCCGATGCGCGCAACGCGCGCACCCACGGCGTCGCACTCGCCGCCGGCACCCGCACCGCGGACGCCCTCGGCGCGCACGAGATCGCCGTGAACTCGTTCCATCACCAGGGTGTCCGCACCCTCGCCGACGGACTCGTGGCGACGGCGCACGCGCCCGACGGGCTGGTGGAGGCGTTCGAGGGGGCGGACGGAGCGTGGCTGGTCGCGGTGCAGTGGCACCCCGAGGAGATGCACGCCGACCCGCACGCGCCCGACCGCGGCCTCTTCCTGGCGCTGGTCGAGGCGGCGCGCGAGGCCTATTGCCGGTAGCGCCCGGCGAAGAAGATGCGGTCGCTCACCTCGTTGAGCGCCGTGCGCACCTCGGGGAAGCGCTCCGCCGCCACGCGGAAGATCTCCTCGAGCCCGTAGGCATCGGCGAGCGCGTGGTCCGACGCCTGCCCGTAGCCCCGGCTGCCGAGCGTGTCGTAGTACGAGAGGTCCGGGCCGCCCCGCCGCACCCGCCGCGCCGCGATGTAGTCGGGAAAGATGCCCGCGAGCCACAGCGCGTAGTTGCCCAGATGCGCGAACACCTTGAAGCGCCGGTCGCCCGAGCTCTGCTCGGCGTCCTGCACGATGTCGACGAGGTAGCGGTGGCGCTGGTCGTCGTTCCAGTCGATGCGCCACGCGCGGTCCCGCTGCCCGAACGCGATCAGGAGCGACGCGAGGTAGTCCGCCACGTCGCGGTCGTCGAGTCCCGAGC
>DASUOW010000101.1:0-13688 GCA_036276435.1 Gemmatimonadales bacterium | reverse complement strand
TGTTTAGCAAAGGCCCCCACGGCGCGCAAGCGCCGGCGCCCGGCCGCCCCGCCGACTGCCGGCACGGGCGGGAGGATCAGTCGAGGATGAGGTCGCCGCGCTTGTTCTCGACGTCCTTGTACTTGTCGGCGTCGGGCAGCGCGTCCTTCTTCTCCGTGATGTTCGGCCACTTCTTCGAGAGGTCGGCGTTCAGCTGGACGTACTCCTTCCACTTGGCGGGGAGGCTCTCCTCCGGGAAGATCGCCTTGGTCGGGCAGACGGGCTCGCAGGCGCCGCAGTCGATGCACTCGTCGGGATGGATGACGAGGAAGTTCGGGCCCTCGTAGAAGCAGTCCACCGGACAGACCTCGACGCAGTCGGTGTACTTGCACTTCACGCAGGGGTCCGCGACGACGTAGGCCATGGGGGGTCCTCCCTCGCTCGGTGTAGCCCCTCGCCGGCGCGGTCGGGCAGGTGCTGGTGACGGTCCGGCCGGAGGGCGGGCACTACACGCTCGTCGAGGTCGAGACCAACCAGCCGGGCGAATCTGAAGTCGACAAGCTGGCCAAGCGCTTCCTCACGCTCGTCCACGCCGCGTACGACCCGTCCCACGCCGTGCGCGGCGCGTACTAGACCCCCTCAGGAGATCGAACCCGATGACCCGGTTGGACGCCGTACGCCGACGTCTCGTGCCCCTGCTGCTCCTCGCGGGCCTCGCCCTCACCGGCGCGGTCGACGTGCTCAGCGCCCAGGAAGCGGGCGTGCCGGCCCACCGGCCGGGTGGCGAGATCAACCTCCAGCTCCCGGACCTGAACACCGGCGACTTCCTGGGGATGACCGGCCACCAGATCCTCCTTTCGGGCCTCGCCGTGTGCGTGCTGGGCCTGCTGTTCGGCCTCTACAGCTACATGGGGGTGAAGAAGCTCCCCGTGCACAAGTCGATGGCCGAGGTCTCCGACCTCATCTACGAGACGTGCAAGGCCTACATGATCCAGCAGGGCAAGTTCCTGCTGGTGCTGCTGGGCTTCATCGGCTCGGTGATGATCGTGTACTTCGTCCTCACCGGCCTCGAGGCGCCGAAGATCGCCATCGTGCTGCTCTTCAGCCTCATCGGCATGCTGGGCAGCTACGGCGTGGCGTGGTTCGGCATCCGCATCAACACGCTGGCCAACAGCCGCACGGCGTTCGCGAGCCTCGCGGGCAAGGGCTACCCGGTCTACGCCATCCCGCTGCGGTCCGGCATGAGCGTCGGCATGATGCTGATCTCCGTCGAGCTGCTCTTCATGCTCGCGATCCTGCTCTTCATCCCCTCGACGGTGGCCGGCGCCTGCTTCCTCGGCTTCGCCATCGGCGAGTCGCTGGGCGCCGCGGCGCTGCGCATCGCCGGTGGCATCTTCACCAAGATCGCCGACATCGGCTCCGACCTGATGAAGGTCGTCTTCAAGATCAAGGAAGACGACGCGCGCAACCCGGGCGTCATCGCCGACTGCACCGGCGACAACGCCGGCGACTCGGTGGGCCCGACGGCCGACGGCTTCGAGACCTACGGCGTCACGGGCGTGGCCCTGATCAGCTTCATCGTCCTCGCCGTGCAGGACCCGGCGGTGCAGGTGGAGCTGCTGGTCTGGATCTTCCTGATGCGCGTCATGATGGTGCTGGCGTCGCTGGGCTCGTACCTCGTCAACGAGGTGATCGCCAAGGGCCGGTACGGCAGCGCCGTCAAGTTCGACTTCGAGCAGCCGCTGACGCAGCTGGTGTGGCTCACCTCGATCGTGTCGGTGGTGCTGACCTACGTCGTCTCGAAGATGATCATCCCGAACATCGGCAACGACCCGTCGCTGTGGTGGAAGCTGGCGACGGTGATCACCTGCGGCACGCTCGCGGGCGCGATCATCCCCGAGTTCGTGAAGGTGTTCACCTCCACCAACTCGCGCCACGTGCGCGAGGTGGTGACGAGCTCCCGCGAGGGCGGCGCGTCGCTCAACATCCTGTCGGGCCTCGTCGCCGGCAACTTCTCGGCGTTCTGGCTCGGCATCACGATCATGGGCCTGATGTCGATCGCCTACTGGGTCAGCACGATGGGCCTCGGGGCGATCATGCTCGCCCCGGCCATCTTCGCCTTCGGCCTGGTGGCGTTCGGGTTCCTCGGCATGGGCCCGGTGACGATCGCCGTGGACAGCTACGGTCCCGTCACCGACAACGCGCAGTCGGTGTACGAGCTCTCCACCATCGAGCAGCTGCCGGGCATCGAGGCGGAGATCAAGCGCGACTTCGGCTTCGCCACCAACTTCCACGTGGCCAAGGAGCTGCTGGAGGAGAACGACGGCGCCGGCAACACCTTCAAGGCCACGGCCAAGCCGGTGCTCATCGGCACGGCGGTGGTGGGGGCCACCACGATGATCTTCTCGATCATCATGGCGCTGACGCACGGCCTCACCGACGGGATGCAGAACCTCTCCATCCTGCACCCGCCGTTCCTGCTCGGCCTCGTCACCGGCGGCGCCATCATCTACTGGTTCACCGGCGCGTCGATGCAGGCCGTGACCACCGGCGCCTATCGCGCCGTGGAGTTCATCAAGGCCAACATCAAACTCGAGGGCTCCACCAAGGCCTCGGTCGAGGACAGCCGCAAGGTCGTCGAGATCTGCACCCAGTACGCCCAGAAGGGCATGTTCAACATCTTCCTGGGCGTCTTCTTCGCCACGCTGGCGTTCTCCTTCGTCGAGCCGTTCTTCTTCATCGGCTACCTGATCTCGATCGCGCTGTTCGGCCTCTACCAGGCCATCTTCATGGCCAACGCCGGCGGCGCCTGGGACAACGCGAAGAAGATCGTGGAGACCGAGCTGAAGGCGAAGGGCACGCCGCTGCACGACGCGTCGGTGGTGGGCGACACCGTCGGCGACCCGTTCAAGGACACCTCGTCGGTGGCCATGAACCCGGTCATCAAGTTCACGACCCTGTTCGGCCTGCTTGCGGTCGAGCTCGGCGTCTTCCTGGCGGCCGAGCACGGCACCGGCCTGACCCACGGGCTGTCGGTGGTGTTCTTCCTGCTCACGCTCCTGTTCGTGTACCGGTCGTTCTACGGCATGCGCATCGAGCAGGGCGCCTGATCGGTTCGCAGTGAATCCCGGTGCGGGGCGGCTCCTGTCGGGGTCGCCCCGCACGCGTTAATGTCGTGAATCCCCTCGCCGAGCCTGCCATGCGTGCCGCTGCCTGCCTGCTCCTGCTCCTTCTGGTGTCGCCGGCCGGCGCGGTCGCGCAGTCCGACGCGGACGTCGCCCGCGCCACCGAGCGCCTCGTCCCGGCGCTCGTCGCGATCCGGCAGGACCTCCACCGCAATCCGGAGCTGAGCAACCGCGAGACGCGCACGGCCGGCGTGGTGGAGCGCGAGCTGCGGCGCCTCGGCCTCGAGGTGCGCACCGGCGTCGCGAGGACGGGCGTCATCGGCGTGCTCCGTGGGGCCAGGCCGGGACGCACCGTCGGGGTGCGGGCCGACATGGACGCCCTCCCGGTGACCGAGGCCACCGAGGTGCCGTACCGCTCGACGGCCACCACGCAGTACCTCGGTCGCGACGTCGGCGTCTCGCACGCGTGCGGGCACGACGTTCACGTCGCCGTCGCGCTGGGTGTCGCCGAGGTGCTGGCGGGGATGCGACGGCAGCTGTCCGGCACGGTGGTCTTCGTCTTCCAGCCGGCGGAGGAGGGGCCGCCGCCGGGCGAGAAGGGCGGCGCCCAGCTGATGGTGGAAGAGGGCGTGCTGCGCGAGTACGCCCCCGAGATCATGCTGGCGCTCCATACCAATGGTTCGCCGCCCGACGACGCCGGCGACAACGAGCGGACCGGCACGGTGAGCTGGCGGGCCGGCCCGTTCATGGCCTCCTCGACCGCGTGGCGCGCCCGGATCGTGGGCCGCCAGTCGCATGGCGCCTACCCGCACGTCGGCATCGACGCGATCGTCACCGCCACGCAGGTGGTGCAGGCGCTGCAGACGATCCGGTCCCGCACCGTCGACCCGACGGAGCCGGCCGTGGTCACGGTGGGCACGTTGCGCGCGGGGGATCGCAACAACGTCGTCGCGGGCGAGGCGCTGCTGTCGGGGACGGTGCGCACCTTCAGCGATTCGCTCACCACCGTGATCCGCGAGCGCATGACGGCCATCTTCGAGGGCGTCACGCGGGCGGCCGGCGCCACCTACGAGCTCGACTTCTACCAGTGGAACCCGGTGACGGCCAACGACACCGCCCTCACGGCGCGGTTCGTGCCCGTGCTCGAGCGGGTGCTGGGCAAGGGAAACGTCAAGCCGATGCACCTCGCGATGGGCGCGGAGGACTTCGCCTATTTCTCGCGGGAAGTGCCCTCGTTCTACTACGACATCGGCGTGGTCAACCCGGGCAACGTCTCCGGGGGACACCACACGCCGACCTTCCGGGCGGACGACGAGGCCATTCCGGTGGGCGTGCGCACCATGGCGGCGCTGGTGCTGGATTACCTCCGCGGCAAGGGGAAGTAAAGGGCGTCGGGCCGCCGCTTGACGCCTCCGGTGCAGGGGTGGAGCTTTCCCGCTCGCCCCGGCCGGGCGACCCTGTCCTCCTGCAAAGTCATATATGCGCCTGTTGCCCCGCGACGAGCAGTTCTTCCAGTTGTTCGGCGAGATCGCGATCCGCGCCGTCGACACCTCCCGCCACCTGGGCGAGCTGTTCGCGACCGACGGCGAGCGCGCCAGCTACCTGATCGAGACCATCGGGCGCATCGAGCGTGAGGCCGACAGCCTGACGCACGAGGTGCTGACGCGCCTCGACACGTCGTTCATCACGCCCCTCGACCGGGAGGACATCCATCTCCTCGCGCAGAGCCTCGACGACGTCATCGACCGCCTCGACGGCATCGCCCGGCGCACGCGGATCTTCCGGGTCGGCACGGCGCCGCGCGGCGCCGTGCTGATGACCGACGTGATCCATCGGGCCACGCTCAAGATCCACGAGGCCGTCAAGGAGCTCGGGCTCGAGCGCACGGAGGCGGTGCTGGTCGCGACGCGCGAGGTGCGGCGGCTCGAGGAGGAGGGCGACGCGCTCTACCACGAGTGGATGGCGGAGCTCTTCGACGGCAATCCCGACCCGCTCACCGTGATGAAGTGGAAGGAGCTGTACGACAAGCTCGAGGACACCCTCGACGGCGCCGAAGACGTCGCCAACACGCTCGAGTCCGTGGCCATCAAGCACGGATGAGCATGGAACCGACCCTGGCGTTCGTCCTCTTCATCATCGGCATCGCGCTCGTCTTCGATTTCATCAACGGCTTCCACGACAGCGCCAATTCCATCGCCACCGTCGTCTCGACGCGGGTGCTGCCCCCCGGCGTGGCGGTGGCGTGGGCGGCGTTCTTCAACTTCGTCGCGGCGTTCACGGTGGGCACGGCGGTGGCGAAGACGATCAGCAAGGGTCTCGTGCGGCCGGACGTCATCGACCCCACGGTGCTGCTCGCGGCCCTGCTCGGCGCCATCGTCTGGAACCTGATCACGTGGTACTTCGGCCTGCCGAGCTCGTCGTCGCACGCGCTGCTGGGCGGGTTCGCCGGGGCCGCGATCGCCAAGGCCGGCATCGGGGCGCTGATCCCCGCGGGGTGGGTGAAGCCGCTCGTCGGCATCGTGATCTCGCCGGTGCTGGGCCTGCTGCTCGGCCTGGGTCTCAAGGTCGGGCTCTCGTGGATGCTCTACAAGCGGCCGGCCCGCCCGCTCGACAAGCTGTTCCGCCGGCTGCAGCTGGTCTCGGCGGGCCTCTACTCCCTGAGCCACGGCGCCAACGACGCCCAGAAGACGATGGGCATCATCGTCGGCCTGCTCGTCTCCACCCAGTCGCTCTTCGCGCAGAGCACGGGCTGGATGCGACACCTGCACATCACCAGCTCCGACCACGTCCCGATGTGGGTCGTGCTCGCGGCCCACTCGGCCATCGCCGCCGGCACGGCGATGGGCGGCTGGCGCATCGTGAAGACGATGGGCACCCGCATCACCAAGCTCACGCCCTTCGGCGGCTTCTGCGCCGAGACGGGCGGCGGCATGACGATCCTGCTCGCCTCGGGCCTCGGCGTGCCGGTCAGCACCACGCACACCATCACGGGGGCGATCGCCGGCGTCGGCGCCAGCAGCCGGCTCTCGGCGGTGCGCTGGAACGTGGCCGGCACCATCGTCTGGGCCTGGGTGCTCACGATTCCGGTCTCGGCCATGATCGCCGCGCTGGTGTACGTCGCCCTGCACGCGGCGAGCCGCTAGGGGGAAGGCGCCGCAGTCGCGCCGGTTCGCCGGTCTGTCCATATTCGACGGACCCTCGCCGGACTTCCGCGTGCGTCCCAACCCGATCGACCGCCTCCGTGCCGCGCTCGCCGACCGGTACCGCCTCGAGCGGGAACTGGGCCGGGGCGGCATGGCGACGGTCTGGCGCGCGCGGGACCTCCGTCACGAGCGCGACGTGGCGATCAAGGTGCTCCGGCCCGAGCTGTCCGCGGCCATCGGCGCGGACCGGTTTCAGCGCGAGATCCGCCTCACCGCCCGGCTGCAGCATCCCAACATCCTGCCCGTGTTCGACTCCGGGGAGGCGGACGGCGTGCTCTGGTACGCGATGCCACTGGTCCAAGGCGCGTCGTTGCGCGATCGATTGGATCGGGAGGGCCGCCTCCCGCTACACGAAGCCCTCGTCCTGACCGGCGAGCTCGCGGACGCGCTCGAGTACGCCCACGCGTCCGGCATCGTCCACCGTGACATCAAGCCCGAGAACATCCTGCTCGCGCACGGCCATGCGCTGCTGGCCGATTTCGGCATCGCGCGCGCCGTGGCGACGGTGGAGGGCACCCGGCTCACCGAGACCGGGATGGCGGTGGGCACGTTGCGCTACATGAGCCCCGAGCAGTCCACGGCCGATCCCGCGATCGACGGACGCTCCGACCAGTACAGCCTCGCGTGCGTGCTGCACGAGATGCTCACCGGCTCCGCGCCCTTCGCGGAGACCGCAGGCCCGGCGCTGCTCGCAAGGCGACTGACCGAGGCGGTGCCTCCTCTTCCAGCGGACATCGCGGTGACGTCGCGGGCGCGCGCGGCCGTCGCGCGCGCGCTCGAGCGCGATCCATCCCGCCGGTACCCGTCCCTCGGGGCGTTTGCGACCGATCTGCGCCAGGCACCGCCCGCGACGGACGAGGTGCCGGCGCGCCGACCGAGCCGTCGGCGCTTGCCGACGCTGGTGCTCGGCGCGGCGGTGGCCCTCGGCCTGATCGTAACGGCGATCCTGCTGGCCCGGCGTCCGCAGGCCGACGTGTCCACCGATCCGTCGGTGGCGGTGCTCCCGTTCGAGAACAGAAGCGGCGATGCGGCGTCCGACTACCTGAGCGATGGCATCGCGGACGAGCTCATCGTGCGCCTCACGTCGCAGCAAGCACTCCGCGTCGCGCCGCGGAGTTCGGTGGCTCGCCTGCGCGGCTCCGCGCTCCCGCTCGACTCGATCGCCCGCCGGCTCAACGTGGCGCACCTCGTCACCGGGTCGGTAGCCCGGCTCGCCGACAGCGTACGCATCAACATCGAGCTCGTCGACGTGGCGGGTCAGCGACAGCAGTGGGCCCGCCAGGAGGTGGTGCCGGCGCGTGGCGTCGGCGAGCTGGTGGCTTCGCTCGCCGACGGCATTCTGGGTTCGCTGCGGCCGGGGACCGCAGGCGCGCCGGCGATGCGAACGCCGATCACCCGCGACTCGCAGGCGTACGACAGATACCTGCGCGGCCGCTTCCTCTTCTACCGCTTCAATGAGCGCGATCTCGTAGCCTCGCTCGCCGAATTCGACGCCGCCATCGCGCGCGATCCGGCATTTGCCGCCGCCTGGCTGGGCCGTGGCAGCGCCATGATGGCGAACATGTCAGGCATCGGACGCCTCGCACCACGCGAGGGCATCCGGGCGATCCGGGAGGCCGTGGACACCGCACTCGCGCTGGACCGATCGCTCGGGACCGCCTACTCCCTCCGTGGCCAGCTTGCCACCTGGTTCGAATGGGACTGGACTTCCGCTGAGCGCGACGTGGCGCGGGCGCTCGCGCTCGCGCCGCGGGATGCGATCGTGCTGCAGCGTGCCGGCTTCCACCTGTCGGTGCGCGGCAACCACGATTCGGCGCTTGCGCTGAGTGCTCGCGCCCGGCAGCTCGAGCCGGACAACGCCTTGATGTGGGCCGGAGCGGCCAACTTCCACTTCTACGCCCGTCAACCCGACTCCAGCCTCGCCATGTCCGATCGGGTGCTGGCGCTCGATCCGCGGTTCGTGCCTGGCCTCCAGCTGCGGGCACAGGCGCTGTCGTTCCAGGGAAGACACGATGAGGCGATCGCCATGGCGCGTGAACTCGTCAGCGCTCAGCCGAGGTTGGGTGCGTCTCACGCAAGCCTTGCCGCCGTCCTGGCGCGCGGTGGCCGCCGTGCCGCCGCGCGGGCCATCCTCGATTCGCTGGCGAACGCGGCGGAGCAGGACCCGACGTACCCGGGCGACATGGCCCGTGCATTCACCGCGCTCGGTGATCGGGATGCGGCCTTCGCCTGGCTGCAGCGCGCGCTGCGGGAGCGCCTCACGGTCATCGCCTACCTTCTGGTCGATCCGCAGCTCGACGACCTGCGTGCGGATTCCCGGTTCGCCGCACTGTTGCGTGACGCCGGACTGGCGGACATGCCGCGACCCCGCTAGCGCAACCCCAATCGTGACATGGGGTTCCGGCCCGCCGCCGCGCGGTTATCTTTGTCCTCCATGACCGCCACGTCCGAACCCCGCGCTTCCGCACCCCCGCACGGCCTCACTCGCGACCAGCTGCTCGAGCTCTACTACTGGATGCGCCTGACGCGC
This sequence comes from Gemmatimonadales bacterium, assembly GCA_036276435.1. Taxonomy (GTDB): domain Bacteria; phylum Gemmatimonadota; class Gemmatimonadetes; order Gemmatimonadales; family GWC2-71-9; genus JAGGAG01. Next base: position 4,851 of record DASUOW010000101.1, on the reverse strand, counting down.
ACCCTGGAAGAGCGGCTCGTGGCCCTCTACCGCCAGACGAAGGTGGTGGGCGGGCTCTTCCGTTCGTTGGGACAGGAAGCGTGCGCCGTCGGCTCCGCCTTCGCGCTGCAGCGGGGCGACATCCTCTCGCCGCTCATCCGCAACCTGGGCTCGATGCTCGTGAAGGGCGCGCTGCCGATCGAGATCCTCCGCCAGTACATGGCGAAGGGCGACAGCATGACGCGCGGCCGCGAGCTGAACATCCACATCGGCGACCTCGAGCGCGGCTTCGTCGGCCAGATCTCGCACCTGGGCGACATGGTGCCGGTCATGGCCGGCGTGGCGCTGTCGTTCAAGATGCGAAAGGAGCCACGCGTCGGCCTCGCCTACGTGGGCGACGGCGCCACCTCCACCGGCGCGTTCCACGAGGGCATCAACCTCGCCGCCGTGCAGCGGGTGCCGCTCGTGGTGATCGTGGAGAACAACGGCTACGCCTACTCCACCCCCACGGAGAAGCAGACGGCGGCGAAGTGGTTCGTCGACAAGGCGCCGGGGTACGGAGTGGCGGGTGCCCAGGGCGACGGCAACGACGTGCTCGAGGTGTACCGCATCACGAAGGAGGCGGTGGACCGGGCGCGCGCGGGCGGCGGCGTCAGCCTGCTCGAGTTCCTGACCTACCGCCGCAAGGGGCACGCGGAGCACGACAACCAGAGCTACGTGCCGCCCGGCGAGATCGAGAAGTGGGCCACGGAGAACGACCCCGTGGACCGCTACGTCAAGGTGCTCACGGAGACGTATGGCTTCGGCGCCGCCGAGCTCGAGGCGGTCGACGAGCGCGTGCGCGCCGAGGTCGACGAGGCCACCGAGATCGCCGAGCGCTCGGCGCCGCCCGAGGCGCTCGACGCGCTGAACGGCGTGTACGGCGACCCGGCCGTGATGCCGGTGCAATGGTACCGCGAGGGCGTGCGCTCCGCGGTGGAGAAGCACGAGCGGGCCCAGGGCTGGGGGACGTACAATGGCTGAGGTCACCTTCCTCGAGGCGATCCGCGAGGGGCTCGTCGAGGAGATGGAGCGCGACCCGTCCGTCTTCCTGATGGGCGAGGACATCGGCGCGTACGGCGGCGCCTTCAAGGTCACCGAGGGCCTGCTGCAGCGGTTCGGCGAGGAGCGCGTCATCGACACGCCGATCAGCGAGGCGGGTTTCGTCGGCGCCGCCGCGGGCGCGGCGCACATGGGGCTCCGGCCGGTGTGCGAGCTGCAGTTCATCGACTTCATCTCGTGCGCCTACGACATGCTCACCAACTACGTGGCCACGGCGCGCTACCGCGCGTTCCTGCCGTGCCCCATGGTGGTGCGCGGGCCGTCGGGCGGCTACGTGCGCGGCGGCCCGTTCCACTCGCAGAACCCCGAGGCGGCGTTCCTGCACACGCCCGGGCTCAAGATCGTGTATCCGTCCACGCCGTCGGACGCGAAGGGCCTCATCAAGTCGGCCATCCGCGACGACGATTGCGTGCTCTTCTTCGAGCACAAGTACCTGTACCGCCGCATCAAGGAAGTCATGCCGGAGGGCGATCACGTCGTCCCGATCGGCAAGGCGCGCGTGGCACGGGAAGGGAAGGACCTCACCATCGTGACGTACGCCGCGACGGTGTGGAAGGCGCTCGAGGCCGCCGAGCAGCTGGAGAAGGAGGACGGGCTGTCGGTCGAGGTGATCGACCTGCGCTCGCTGCTGCCGATGGACGACGAGGCCATCGTGCGGTCGGTGAAGAAGACCAGCCGCCTGCTGGTGGTGCACGAGGACACGGCGACCGGCGGCGTGGCCGGCGAGATCACCGCGCGGGTGAACGAGCTCTGCTTCGAATGGCTGGATGCGCCGGTGCGGCGCGTGGCGGCGCACGACGTGCCGCTGCCCTACGCACCCGCGCTGGAGGATTTCGTGCTGCCGCAGACCAGCGACATCGTCCGCGCGGCCCGGTGGGTAGCGGCGTACTGACGCGCCAACATCAACGACAGGACAGCAGACATCATGGCCCGAGTCGACGTGATCATGCCCCAGATGGGCGAGTCGATCGCTGAAGGCACCATCTCCCGCTGGATGAAGCAGGCGGGCGACGCGGTCAAGCGCGACGAGCCGATCTTCGAGATCTCCACCGACAAGGTGGACGCGGAGATCCCGGCGCCCACCGCGGGCGTGCTCGCGGAGATCCTCGTGCCGGAAGGCACGACGGTCGCCATCAACACCATCGTGGCGCGCATCGAGACCGACGCGTCGGCCGCCGCGGCCGCACCGGCGCCGAGCGCCCCGGCACCCGCCGCGAGTGCGCCGGCCGCACCGGCGCCCGCTCCTGCGCCCGCGCCGGCTCCGCCTCCCGCTCCTGCGAAGCCGGCCGCGGCCGCCTCGCCGGCCCCCGCGCTGTCGGCGTCCGTGCCCGATGCGTCCGGCGACGGGAACGAGTCGATGGAGGAGCGCCTGCGCCGCCGCTCGACGCCGCTGGTGCGGAAGATGGTGGCCGAGCACGGCATCGATCTCGGGTCGATTCCCGGCAGCGGGATGGCCGGCCGCGTCACCAAGAATGACGTGCTGAGCTACCTCGAGTCCGGCGCGCCGGCCCCGGCCGCCGCGACGGCGCCTGCCGCTCCTGCGGCGCCGAGCCGCCCGGCGGCCCCGGCCGCCGTGCCGGCCGCCGCGCCCGGCTACCAGGCCGCCGACCCATGGGACGGCGACCGCGTCGAGCCGTGGTCGCGCATCCGCAAGCTCACCGCGGATCACATGATCATGTCGCGCCGCACCTCGGCGCACGTGGCCACCTTCTTCGACATCGACTACACCCGCGTGGCGCAGCTGCGGGCGAAGAAGAAGGCGGAGTACGCCGAGCGCGGCGTCAACCTGACGTTCCTCGCGTTCATCGTGAAGGCGATCGCCGACGGCCTGCGGAAGCACCCGAACGTGAACGTGTCGGTGGGCCACGACGCCACGATCTACCGCCGCGACATCAACCTCGGCATCGCGGTGGCGCTCGACTGGGGGCTCATCGTCCCGGTCATCAAGCATGCCGACGAGCTCTCGCTGCTCGGCGTCTCGCGCGCCATCAACGACCTCGCCGAGCGCGCGCGGTCGAAGAAGCTGAGCCCCGACGAGGTGCAGAAGGGCACCTTCACCATCACCAACCCGGGCACCTTCGGCTCCACGATCGGCATCCCGATCATCAACCAGCCGCAGACGGCGATCCTCGCGGTGGGCGCCATCACCAAGCAGCCCGCGGTGGTCACGGTGGACGGCGTGGACGCGATCGGCATCCGCACCATGGGCATGCTGTCGCTCTCGTTCGACCATCGCGTCATCGACGGCGCCGACGCCGACCGCTTCATGGCCGACGTCAAGAAGACGCTCGAGTCGTTCCCGGAGGGCTCGGTCTGACGCGACGCGCGCTGCAGGTGGCCCGGGCGCGCGTGCCCCGGGCCCGGCAGGAGGAGTACCTGGCGGTCATCGGCGAGCTGGCCGAGGCCGCGCGTGCGGCCGGCGGGCACCTCTGGGTGTTCCGCCACCGGCACGATCCCGAGCTGTTCATCGAGTTCCGCGAGGGTGCCGGGGAGCCGCCACGCGACCCGGCACCCGCCGCTTCCCGCCTGGCCGCCCTCGCTTCCTACGAAGCGGGTGGCGCGGAGGTCTGGGAGGAGATGCCGACCAATGCCTAGACGACTGATCGACCGTGGTGAGGAACGGTGGGAGGTGGCCGTGAGCGGCCGCCGCACGCAGTTCACGAAGGACGAGTTCAGCCTCGTCTTCACGCGCATCGCCGGCGGGTCGGCGGAGCGGCGCATCGCGCGCTACACGCCCCTGGGGGCGAAGAGCCGCGAGCTCTCCCTCGCGCGCCTCGAGGACGCCGAGCTGCGAGAGCTGCTCGGGCGCTCGCAGCCGTCGTGGACGGCGCCGGAAACCGGGTACCGCCGTTGAGCGAGCCCGCGAATCCCGGCACGGCCGAGCGCTACGTGGACCTGCACGTGCACACCACCGCCTCCGACGGCGAGCGCGCCCCCGCGGACGTGGTGGCCCGCGCGGCGAAGGCGGGCCTCGCCGCCATCGCCATCACCGATCACGACACGATCGGCGGCGTCGCCGAGGCCGAGGCGGCCGGTGCGACGCTGGGCGTGCGCGTGGTGGCGGGCTGCGAGTTCTCCGTCGACGCGGGGTGGGGCGAGATGCATCTCCTCGGCTACTTCCTTCCCGTGTCGTCGCCGGAGCTCGCCACGTTCCTCGCGGACGCCCGCGCGGATCGCGAGCGCCGGGCGCGCGAGATGGTGGAGAAGCTCGTCGCGGCCGGCGTGAAGATCGACGATGGGCAGGTGCTCGCCGCCGCGGCCGGCGGGGCCGTGGGCCGGCCGCACGTGGCGCGGGCGCTGCTCGACATGGGCGCCGTGCGCTCGCTGGACGAGGCATTCGACCGCTACCTGGGCCGTGGCCGCGCGGCGTACGTCGACAAGCGACTCCCCGCCTTTCGGGACGTGACGGCGCTCGTGCACCGCCTGGGCGGCGTGGTGTCGGCGGCGCACCTCAAGGATCGCGGCTCGCGAGGCAACCTGGAGCGCCTCCGCGCGGCCGGACTCGATGCGGTCGAGACGCGCCACCCGAGCCACGATCCCGACACCCGCGCCCGGCTCACCGATCTCGTGCTCAAGCTCGGTCTCGGCCGCTCCGGCGGTTCCGACTGGCATGGCGAGCCCGAGGGCGGATGGAGCCACGGCGACCTCGGCTCGCAGCAGGTGCCGTACGAATGGCTCGACGCGCTCGAGGCGCGCCGGCCGGAGGCGGTCCGGTGCTGAAGCTGCTGCGACCGGGAGATGCCGCGCCCGACGGCGAGCTCGGCTCGTCCG
>DASUOW010000100.1:0-8048 GCA_036276435.1 Gemmatimonadales bacterium | reverse complement strand
GGTGCCGCGGCGCGACGTGGGCCTCATGACGACGCTCGCCGTCATCGCGCTCGCGGTGCTGGCACTCGAGTTCGTGCTGGAGTACGTGCAGGCCCTCCTCACCACGCTCATCGGCCAGCGGGTGATGCGCGACCTGCGCCTGCAGGTCTTCGCGCACCTGCAGCGGCTCAGCATCTCCTACTTCGACCGCAATCCCGTCGGCCGGCTGATGACGCGCGTCACCAACGACGTGGAGACGCTCAACGAGCTGTTCTCCTCGGGCGTGGTGACGGTCTTCGGCGACCTCTTCACCCTCGGCGCCATCCTCGCGCTGATGTTCTGGACCGACTGGCGGCTGGCCCTCGTGGCGTGCGCCGTGATCCCGTTGATGTACCTGCTGGCACGCGGGTTCCGCCGCCGGGTGCGGGAGGCGTTCGGCGAGATCCGCGTGCGGGTGGCCCGGCTCAACAGCTACCTGCAGGAGCGGCTCACCGGCATGCGGGTGGTGCAGCTCTTCGGCCGGGAGCGCGCCACCGCGGCGGAGTTCGCGGAGGTGAACCGCGCGCACATGGCGGCACAGCTGCGCTCGATCACCATCTACGCCGTCTTCTTCCCGGCCGTGGAGGTGCTCACGGCGATCGCGCTGGCGCTGCTGCTGTGGAGCGGCGGGGTGCGCACGCTCGACGGCACGCTCACGATCGGCGTGCTCGCGGCCTTCATCCAGCTCACGCGCCGGTTCTTCCAGCCGCTGCAGGACCTCTCCGAGAAGTTCAACCTGCTCCAGAGCGCGATGGCGTCCTCCGAGCGCATCTTCCGCCTGCTCGACGAGCCCGTGGCGGTGCCCGAGGCCGAGGCGCCCGTGCCGCTGCCGGACCCGCTCCGGGGCGAGCTCCGCTTCGAGGGCGTCTCGTTCCGCTACTCGGAGACCGGCCCCTGGGTGCTCAAGGACGTCAGCTTCGTGGCGCGGCCCGGCGAGACGGTGGCGCTGGTGGGGCACACGGGCGCCGGCAAGACGACGATCATCAACCTGCTGCTCCGCTTCCACGATCCGCAGCAGGGGCGGATCACGGTGGATGGGATCGACATCCGCGAGCTGTCGTTCTCGACGCTGCGCGGGCTGGTGGGCTACGTGCAGCAGGACCTCTTCCTGTTCACCGGCGATATCCTGCGCAACCTGACGCTCGACGCGCCCGTCACCGAGGCGGCGGCCCGGCGCGCGGCGGAGCGGGTCGGCGCCGACCGGTTCGTGCGGCGGCTGCCCGACGGCTATCGCCACGTGCTGGGCGAGCGGGGCCGGAGCCTCAGCGTGGGCGAGCGGCAGCTGCTCAGCTTCGCGCGCGCCCTCGCGCTCGATCCGCGCATCCTGGTGCTCGACGAGGCCACCAGTTCCGTCGACGCCGAGGCCGAGGCGCAGATCCAGCGCGCGATCGCCGAGCTGATGACGGGGCGCACGAGCCTGATCGTGGCGCACCGGCTCAGCACCATCGTGCACGCGGACGTGATCCTCGTCCTGCATCACGGCGAGATCCGGGAGCGGGGCACCCACCGGCAGCTGCTGGAGCAGGGGGGGCTGTACGCCCGGCTGCACCGGCTGCAGTTCGCCGAAGCCCCGGCACTCCGGGAAACTGCGTAAGGTCAACTTGCTTGCTCGCTTATGGACGGCGGGATAGTTTCACGGACGCCCATGAATCAGCCACTCGCCGCATGATCCACCTCGAAGTCGCGGGCCGCCGCATCCCGGTACCGACGGAGCCCCTCGTGATCGGCTCCGCGGCCGACGCGGGCGTGCACGTCGAGGGCCCGGGCATCTTCCCGCGCCACGCCGTGGTGACGGCCATGCCGGCCGGCGGCGCGGCCATCCGGGTGGCCGACGCGGGCGCCGAGGTGTCGGTGAACGGGGTCCGGCTGGGTGCCGATCCCACCCCCCTGCTGCACGGGGACAAGATCACCGTCCCGGGCCACGAATTCCGGATCACGGACGAGCGCCGGGCAGGCGACACCTCCATGATGGCCGCCTTCTCGGCGTCCGAGGGCGCCCCGACCCCCGTCTCCGCCACCACCGTCCCCACCTCCGGCCCGACCCTGAACGGCCGCCTGGTGTGCCTCACGGACGGCCGGGAGTACCTGATCGGCGAGCGGGGCCTGGTGTTCGGGCGGGACGCCGCCAGCGACGTGGTGGTGGACAGCGACCAGGTGTCGCGCCGGCACGCCTCGATCCAGCTGACCGGGGTCGGCTACGTGGTCACCGACGAGAGCGCCAACGGTACCCTGGTCAACGGGCAGCGCCTGACCGCCCCCCGCGTGCTGGCCCGCGCCGACATCCTGCGCATCGGGAGCGACGAGTTCCGCTTCTACGCCGACTTCAAGCCCGTCGAGCAGTCGGCCACCACGCCGCCCCTCGCGGTGGGGGCCCGGCAGCGGCTCAACGACACGCTGCACGGCATCCCGATGGCGCCGCCCCCCTCCATGTCGCTCCCGGGCCTCAACGACACGCTCCACGGCTTCCCGGCCACGCCGGCGCCGGGCACCGTGCCGGCCATCCTGCCGCTCGCGTCGCTCCTGATCCGCAGCGGGGCGCTCAAGGGCCGCCGGCTGCACGTGCGCGCCTCGCAGGCCACCATCGGCCGGGCCGACTCGTGCGACATCGTGCTGCCCGAGTCGAGCGTGAGCACGATGCACGCGAAGCTGCAGCGGCGCGAGGGCGTCTGGGTCATCAGCGACCTGGGGTCCACCAACGGCACGCTGGTCGATGGCGAGCGGGTGCACGACGAGGTCCCCCTGTCGCCCGGCGCGTCCATCAAGCTGGGCGAGGTGATGGCGCTCTTCGAGCCCGTCGACTCGGCGGCCGACACGGGCGCGTCCGCGCCGTCGGCGCCGCGCACGGAGTCGATCGCCCGGCCGCGCGTCGTGGCCGGCGGCGAGGCGCCGAAGCGGAAGGTGTCGGTCATCGCAATCGTGGTGTTCCTGGTCCTCCTCGCGGCCGCGGCCGCGCTCGTCTTCCTCAGGTAGCCGTTCGTGCGATTCACCTGCGCTGCGCGCACCGACGTCGGCATCGTCCGATCCGGCAACGAAGACAACTACCTCATGCTTTCCGACCGCGGCGTCTTCATCGTCGCGGACGGGATGGGCGGGCATGCGGCCGGCGAAGTGGCGAGCGAGATGGCGGTGCGCCTCGTGGCCCGCGAGATCGGCTCGCTCAAGGGCCTCAAGGACGAGGAGGTCGCCGACCGGCTGCGCCACGCCATCCGGGTGGCCAACGACGCCATCTTCGCCCGCACCCTCGCCGAGCAGGACAAGCGGGGCATGGGCACCACCATCACGGTGATGGTGCTGCTGCCGGGCCGCTTCCTCATCGGCCAGGTGGGCGACAGCCGCGGCTACATGATGCGCGACGGGAAGCTCTTCCAGATCACCCGCGACCACTCCTACGTGCAGGAGCAGGTCGACGCGGGCCTGCTGACGCCCGAGCAGGCGCGGGTGCACCCGTACGCCAACGTGATCACGCGCTGCGTGGGGGCCGGCACCGACGTCGAGGCCGACGTGTACTTCGGCCAGCTGCGGCCCAACGACATCGTCCTCCTCGCCTCCGACGGCCTCACCGGCATGCTCGACGACGAGCAGCTCGAGAAGATCATGCTCACCGACGGCGGCCCCGAGCGCTGGGTCGATCGCATGATCAACGACGCCAACCGGCGCGGCGGGCTCGACAACATCACGGCCATCGTGGTGAAGATCGAGACGGTCGAGGGCCCCACCGGCGAGTACCACGTGAGCAACGCGACGCGCAGCTCGGCGCACTGAGCCCTCGGTGGTCGATCGAACGGCCCGCGAACGCTCGCGGGCCGTTCGCGCATCCGGGGGGCGGGGCGACGTCCCGCGCGGATCGGGGTACCTTTCAGGTCGGATCTTCCGGAGAACCTCATGACTGCTCGTGCCGACGTCTCCCGCCGCGACTTCCTTCGCACCACCGCCGCGGTCGGGGCCGGACTCACCATCGCCACCTGGTTGCCGGGATGCGCCTCGAAGCCCGCGGCCGCCGCAGCGGGTGCCGGGTTCACGCCGAACGCCTTCCTGCGCATCGGGACCGACGACACCGTCACGGTGATCGCGAAGCATCTCGAGATGGGGCAGGGTGCCTACACCGGCCTCGCGACGATCGTCGCCGAGGAGCTCGACGCCGACTGGAGCCGGGTCGCGGTCGAGGGGGCGCCGGCCGACGACACGCGCTACGGCAACGCGTCGTGGGGCGGGGCGATGGGGACCGGCGGGAGCAGCACCATCTCCAACTCGTTCCAGCCCATGCGCGAGGCGGGTGCCGCCGCACGCGCGATGCTCGTCGCCGCGGCGGCGAAGCGCTGGAACGTCGCCGCGGGCGAGATCACGGTCGCGAACGGCGTCGTGAGCCACGCGGGCTCGGGCCGGTCGGCGCGCTTCGGCGAGCTCGCCACCGATGCGGCGGCGCTGCCGGTGCCCGCGAAGGTCACCCTCAAGGAGCCTTCCGCCTTCCGGCTCATCGGCAGGGAGGACCTGCCGCGCCTGGACATCCCCGCGAAGGTGACGGGCAAGGCGACGTTCACCCAGGACTTCAAGCTGCCCGGGATGCTCACCGCGCTGGTGGTTCACCCGCCCCGGTTCGGCGGCACCGTGAAGTCGTTCGATGCCTCGAAGGCGAAGGCCGTGCCCGGCGTCACCGACGTGGTGCAGATCCCCACCGGCGTCGCCGTGCTCGCGAAGGACTTCTGGGCGGCGAAGCAGGGACGGGATGCGCTGGTGGTGGAATGGGACGAGGCCAAGGCCGAGGCGCGCAGCTCGGGCGACCTGTGGCAGGAGTATCGCGCGCTCGCCGCGAAGCCGGGCAAGGTGGCGAAGCAGGAGGGCGACGTCGCCAAGGCGCTCGCCGGCGCCGCGAAGGTCGTGGACGCCACGTACGAGCTGCCGTTCCTCGCGCACGCCGCGATGGAGCCGATGAACTGCGTGGTGCAGCTCACGAAGGACGGCTGCGAGATCTGGTACGGCGCGCAGATGCAGACGGGCGACAAGGGCGCCGTGCAGAAGGCGCTCAAGGGCGGCCTCGCCGGCCGCGTGGCCAACCGGCTCGGCATCGGGGAAGGCAGCATCAAGCTCAACATGCTGTACGCCGGCGGCAGCTTCGGCCGCCGCGCCGCCGCCGCTTCGGATTACGTGCTCGAAGGGGTCTCGATCGCCCAGGCCATCGACGGTCGCGCCCCGGTGAAGCTCGTCTGGACCCGTGAGGACGACACGCGCGCGGGCTACTTCCGGCCGATGTTCCTCCACGCGATGCAGGGCGGGGTCGACGACCGGGGCAACGTGGTGGCGTGGCGGAGCCGCAGCGTGGGCCAGGCGTTCTGGCAGCTCAGCAAGGACGGCATCGACGATGCGGGCGTGGAGGGGCTGAGCGAGATCTTCTACGACGTGCCCAGCGTCCTGGCCGAGAACCACATCGCCACGTCGCCCGTCACCACGCAGTGGTGGCGTTCCGTGGGGCACTCGCACACGGCGTTCGCGAAGGAATGCTTCGTCGACGAGCTCGCGCGCGCGGCCGGGAAGGATCCCCTCGAGTTCCGCAGGGCGCTTCTCGCGAAGCAGCCCCGCCTCCTCGGCGTGCTGAACCTCGCCGCGGAGAAGGCCGGCTGGGGCACGCCGACGGCGCCGGGCGTCGGCCGCGGCATCGCGGTGCACAAGTCGTTCGACAGCTACGTCGCCGAGGTGGCCGAGGTGCTGGTGGGCAAGGACGGGTCGCTCAAGGTGCAGCGCGTGGTGTGCGCGGTGGACTGCGGCGTGGTGGTGAACCCCGACATCGTGCGCGCGCAGATGGAGAGCGGCATCGCGTATGGGCTGGGTGCGGCGCTCTACGGCGCCATCACGCTCGACGGCGGGGTGGTGCAGGAGGCCAACTTCGACCGCTACCGCACGCTCCGCCTGGACGACATGCCGGTGGTGGAGGTGCACATCGTGCCGTCCACGGAGAACCCCACCGGCGTCGGCGAGCCGGGCCTGCCGCCCATCGCGCCGGCGGTGGCGAACGCCATCGCGTCCCTCACCGGGAAGCCGGTGCGCCGCCTGCCGCTGCGCGCGTGACGGCGGGAGTCGAACTTCCCCCGGGAGTCCGCATGCCTGACGAGTCGCCTTCCACCCTGCGCCGCCGCGGATTCCTCGGCCGGCTGCTGGGTGGCTCCATCGCGGTGGTGGCCGGATCGCTGCCGGCGGTCCCGCTCCTCGCCGAGTCGCGCCGGCGGGATGAGGCAGCCGGCGGACTCGAGTCGGCGCACGCCGCGCTGCTCCGCCACGGAGCCGGCGCTGCCGAGGCCGACATGACGTGGGTGCAGCGCATCACGGCGCCGCGACGGGCCGTCTTCGACTGCGCCGAGATCGAGGAGGGGGTGGCGCTGCACCACGTCCGCGTCACCCTCGCCGACTACGCCGCGATCGAGCAGACGACCGATGCGGACTGGAGCGTGGTGCTCACCATCCGTCACGCGGCCGTGCCGATGCTCGCGAACGACGTGCTCTGGGAGAAGTACGCGCACCTCGGCAAGTCCACCCGCCTGCGCGACCCGGCCACCGGCAAGCGCGCCAGGCGGAACCCGTTCCTCAACGCCAACGTGCGCGAGGGCGATCGCTACGCCCTCATCTGGCCCGACGGCGGCCTCGATACGCTCGTGCAGCGGGGCGCCGTCGTGCTGGCGTGCGGCATGGCCCTGCGGCGGCTGGCGCGGGAGCTGGCGGAGGACACGAAGCAGGATCCGAAGGCGGTGCACCAGGAGGTCCTGGCGAACCTCGTGCCGGGCGTCTACGTCATGCCGTCCGGCATCTTCGCCACGGTGCGCGCCGAGGAAGCCGGGTGCCGCCTGTTCAAGTCGAGCTGAGGGACGCGGCGCGCGCCCAGGGCAGGGTGTTCGTGCGGTTCCGCCCGGAGCGGCCGGCTGCGTAGGAGGGAATCCACGCAGGGACTCGCTCAGCGCAGGATGGTGCGATTCTCGTGCAGGGCCGCCTCGACCTCCGACGTGGACCGGGTGAGGAACTCGAGCAGTCCCCGAAGGTCGTGGGCGACGGGCTGGGCGGTGAACACGCGGAGCCGCCGGGCGCTCCGGTACAGCTCCGGCGCGATGGCCGGCAGGCCGAAGGTGCCCGCGCGGCCACGATCGGTGAGGCGCTCCACGCGGCCGTCGCGCGTGAGGAGCGGCAGGTCCACGCCGAGCATCGAGGCGCGGGCCGGGTAGTCGATCAGCACCTCGCCCGGCCGGAGGCCCACCTCGCGCGCCACCGCGTCCTCCACCCGCTCGACCAGCCCCGGGTCCTCGGAGACCCACTCCTGCGCGTCGGCCGGGACGTCGCTCGCCGGCAGCTCGAGGGCGCGCTTGTAGAGCCGCCGCGCCCGCACCGCGCGCGCCAGCGAGCTGCCCGAACGCTCCAGCAGGATCATGACCTCGTCGTCGGTGGCGCTGCTGACCCGGTCGGCGCCGAGGACGTCGGCCTTCACGGCATCGCGCACGGCGCGCTTGAACATGCAGGTGGCCGCGCGCACGGCGTGGTGCCAGTACACGTTGCGGTACATCTGGTACTTGGCGAACAGCAGCGACTCGAGCGCGCTGACGCCCTTCTCGTGCACGCCCACCTCGCGACGGCCGTCGGCGGTCGCGACCAGCGTGAGCGAGGCCAGCAGCCGGTCCACGTCCACGGTGCCGTACGGCACGCCGCACATGAAGGCGTCGCGGCTGAGGTAGTCGATCTTGTCGAGGTCGATGGAGCCGGTGATGAGCCCGCCCAGCGGGCTCGTGCTGTCGCCGGTGATGAGCCGGCCCACTTCGTCGCCGAAGCCGGGGCCGATCTCCTCCAGCACGTGCGCCAGCTCACCCCGCCCGAGCCGGGCCACGCCGAGCCGTTCGTGCGAGGGGAACCCGGCCTCCTCGAGCGCGTGCGAGAACGGGTAGTGCCCGATGTCGTGCAGCAGGGCCGCGAGCCGCACCGCCTCGCACTGCTCCGGCGTGACGTGGGTGAGCTCGTCCCGCTCGCCCAGGGCGGCGAGCGCCGTCTTGGCGAGGTGGTAG
>DASUOW010000099.1:0-6471 GCA_036276435.1 Gemmatimonadales bacterium | reverse complement strand
ACAAGAACGAGATCAAGTGCACCGATGGTTCGACCTTCACCACGAGCACCGCGGCCCCGCCCACCATCTTCAGTGCCACCGCGCGGCTCACGATCCAGAAGCTCGAGAGCCAGGGCGGCGCCGTCGCGTGCACCTACTTCGACGGCTCCACGGCGGACAAGTTCGGCAACGACGGCCCCGGCTTCTACGGCGCCGAGGTGAACGTGTCGGGCAAGGTGATGTACGGCTACAACTGGATGCTGAACCGGACGCTGCCGACATCGTGCGCGGGCCAGGACAAGGCCGGCTGGTGGCGGCTCACGTTCTGGGTGGATGACGCCAGAACCGGAAGCGCCAGCGGCATCGCCTATCAGGGCAACGTGGACATCGACGGCACCGACACCGAGGCCACGAAGTTCCCGCCCGTGGTCTGCACCGTCGGCAACTGCACCGTGCTCGAAATCGAGGTTCGCGACGGCAAGAGCAAGAAGCCCACGGATCCGGGTGGTGAGGGCGAAGGCGAGTGACGCGCTCGCCATCCAAGCCTGACGAGTCGCACACTGCACCGGCGCCCTCGCGGGCGCCGGTCGCTTGTGCGGCCATCAGTGCGACTCGCCTACGACGGCGCTCGAGCCACCACGCGCACGGCAGTGCCCCACGGATCGCGCCCGACGACACTCTCGGGCGCCTCGCGTGCCACGGCGTGACCTGATCCCATCCAGCTCCGCTCGACCTCATCCACATCGGTGCGGGACGGCACCTCTACCGTCCACTCGAGCAGGTGCGCATCGTCTGGCGTGGGCGGCCGCGCGAGCGGCCCGGCCCAGGTGTTGGCGCCGAGGTGATGGTGGTAGCCGCCCGCGCCCAGGAACAACGCCCCCGGATAGCGCCAGGTGATGCGGTCGAGCCCCAACCCATCCGAATAGAACGCCGCCGCCGCGGCGAGGTCGCCGACGTGCAGGTGCACATGGCCGATCACGGAACCGGCCGGCATGCCGGTCCAGGTAGTGTCGCCGGCCGCGGCCAGCACGCCGTCGACGTCCACGGGATCGGTGGCGAGCATCAGCTCGCGCCCGAGACGGCGCCAGCGGTCGCGCGGCCGGTCCGCGTAGACCTCGATGCCGAGTCCGTCGGGATCGGTCAGGTAGAAGGCTTCGCTCACCAGATGGTCGCCGGCGCCGAGGCGCACGTCGCGCGCGGCGGCGTGGCCGACGAAACGGCCGAGCGAGGCACGGTCGGGGAGCAGGAGGGCGAAGTGATACAGGCCGAGTCGCGCGCGCGGTCGCATGGCGCGCGCCGCCGGGTTGGCGTGCAGCTCCACCAGCGACCGCGTGTCTCCGTGTGCCCCGAGCACCGCGCGCGCGGCATCCTCGGCCTGCACGTCGAGCCCGAGGATGTCGTGGTAGTACGCGAGCGACCGGGCGAGGTCCGCGACCTGCAGCCGCACCGGACCCAGGCGCGTGGCTTCGGGCAGCCGGTAGCCCCGAGGCGGCTCGCCGTAGCTGCCCGGAGTGGCCGGCTCCCCGGTGCCGTCGAAGATGTCGCGCGAGCCGGCCCCCATCGTGCCCCCTACTGCCTGCGGAACGCCTTGCAGGGATCCTCGCGCTCGGCGCGCTCGGTGATCCACACCACGTCGTACACCGCGCGCTCGGCCTCGCTCGGCATGGCGCCGTCCGGCTCGCGTTCGAGGAAGCCCACCACCACGACCTTCTTCGCCGGTGCGAGCACCGTGAGCATGCGCGGCACGCCGTAGTCGCGGCGCACGTGACCGTTGCCCGCGATGAGCCAGGCCGGATGACCGACCGATGCGCGCAGCATGGCGTCGGTCATGGCGGCATCGCGCGCCTCCTGGGCGTTCCGCATCATCGGCACCATCTCGGCCGGAAGCTCGCCGCAATGCCCTTCGGCGAGGGTGGCCTCGAGCGCCTTGCCGCCCGCCTCCGTGAGCGGGACCTTCCGCATGTAGTCGCCGAGGGGTGCCGGCGCGGCTTCGGCCCCGCCGCGCATCACGGGACGGAGCTTGTCCCGGCCGAGCTGGCTGCCATAGCGCGGAAGGTTCTTCTGCACCGCCACGTCGACGAGCGGCTGGTGCATCGGCCAGCGCCAGCCTTCGCGGTCGAAGCCCGCACGGTCGAGCCACGGCTCGATGGGCGTGGTGGGCCTGGTCTGCAGCACGCTGTCCGCGCCCCACGGGAACTGCTCGTAGACGATGGCGGGCTTCCTCGACGCCGCCGCGCCGATGAGCTCCGCGCGCAGGCGGTGGTGCACGACGTTGTCGTGCACCTCGCCGAGCAGCGCGTAATCGGCGCCCTTGAGGCGACCGAGGAGCGCCTCGCGGGTGAGCGGCGCACCGGTACGAACGTCGAGGATCGTCTCACCCGCCGCGGGCGCGGGCGCAGCGGCCGGGGTCGTGGACTGGCCACCGCACGCGGCGATGGCGAAGGTGAGCGCGAGGGCAGCTGTGGCAAGCCGGGTCATGACCGCTCGTCCTGGAGGGTGGGAAGTCAGGACGTATGCTAATCGGTCGCGCTCAGTCCGGCTGCAGTTCCCGACGCACCGCCGCGAGACTGACGCCATCGATCACGTTCGCATAGCCCATGCGCCGCATGATGGCGACCGCCTGGGCGGAGCGCACGCCGGCGGCGCAGTGGACGAGTATCGTCGAAGACTTCTGGATGCCCGCCTGCCGGGGCAGCTCGTCCTCCAGCCGGCCCAACGGGATGTGCACCGAGCCCTTCACCCGGCCGAAGAGGCGTTCGAGCGCCGAGCGCACGTCGAGCACCACGTCGACCTTCCTGCCGCGATACATCATGATCGAGCTTCCTCCAGAGAGGTGATCACGCGAGTGCGGGTCGCTCCGTGCTCGCGCGTCCAAGTGCCTCCACCGCCAGCATTCCGCCGGTAAGCGTGCGCACGTCCGAGAATCCCAGCTGCCGCAGGATCCGGGTGGCATAGTAGGCGCGCTGGCCGCCCCGGCACACCGTGACGACGGGGCACGCCGGATCGAGCTCCCCAACCCGCGCACGCAGCTCGGCGAGCGGGATCGTGATCGCGCCCGGCAGCGTGCCCGCGGCCTGCTCGATCGGGTTGCGCACGTCGAGCAGCTGCACGTCATCGCCGAGGAGCGGCAGGTCCTCCGCCGTGACGAGCCGCTGGAGGCCGCGCCGCTCGTTCTCGGCCACGAATCCCACCATGTGCAGCGGATCCTTCGCCGACCCGAACGGCGGCGCGTAGGCGAGGTCGAGCGAGGCGAGGTCGTCCACCCGGGCGCCGAAGCGGATGGCCGTGGCGAGGACGTCGAGGCGCTTGTCCACGCCCTCCCCGCCCACCACCTGGGCGCCGAGCAGCCGGCGCGTCCGCTCATCGTAGGTCACCTTGATCCACATCTCCTCGGCGCCGGGATAGTAGCCCGCATGGTGATTCCCGGCGACGAACAGCGCCTGCGCGGCGAATCCCGCACGGCCCGCGGCCTCCACGCCCAACCCCGTCGCGCCGGCCACGATGCCGAAGACGCGCACGATCGACGTGCCGAGCACCGGCGCCATGGCCGGGGACGCATCGGTCGCCGCATGCTCGCCGGCGACGCGACCGGCCCGATTGGCGGGCCCGGCCAGCGGCACCAGCATGGGATACCCCGTCACGGCGTGCCTGTACTCCACGGCATCGCCGACGGCGTAGACCCCGGGCGCAGAGGTGCGCATGAATTCGTCCACCACGATGCCGCCCGACGGCCCGAGCGCCAGGCCGGCCTCCGCGGCGAGCCGCGTCTCGGGGCGCACGCCGAGTGCGAGCACGACGAGATCGGTGTCGAGCACCTCGCCGTCCGACAGGCGCACCGCGTGGACCACGCCGGTGCCCGCCTCGAGCCCCTCGAGCGTGGTGCCGGTGCGCACGTCGACCCCGTGCCGGCGCAGCTCCTCCTCGATCCGCACGGCGAGCTCGGGATCGAGCGTGCGCAGCACCTGCGGCAGCCGCTCCACCAGCGTCACGTCGAGGCCGCGGTGGCGCAGCATCTCGGCGAACTCGAGTCCGATGAAGCCGGCGCCGACGATCACGGCGCGCCCCGCGCCCGCGCGCTCCACGGCCGCCTTGAGCCGGTCGCCGTCGCGCAGGTCGCGCACCGTGAAGACGTTGGGCGCACCGACCCCGGCGAGGCGCGGGACTACCGGTGCCGCGCCCGGCGCGAGGATGAGGCGGTCCCAGCGGAGCACCTCCTCTCCACCGGCATGCCGCACGCGGAGCGTGCGGGCCGCGGGATCGATGGCCACCACCTCGTGCCCGGTACGCACGTCCACGCGGAACCAGTCGCGGAACCGCTCCGGGGTGGCCACCAGGAGGCGCCAGCGATCGGTGATCTCGCCGCCCACGAAGTAGGGGAGGCCGCAGTTGGCGAACGAGACGTGCGGGCCGCGCTCCAGCAGGATGATCTCGGCCGTCTCGTTCAGGCGCCGGGCCCGCGCTGCCGCGCTGGCCCCGCCAGCCACGCCGCCGACCACGATGATGCGTCGCGCCGGCGGCGCCGCCGTCATGTCAGCCATTCGTACCCCTCGCGGAAAGTCGACCGGAGGATAATATTACTACATAGCCATATATGCAACCATACGATGTGGAGCCGCCCGTGGACTGGAACGCACGCTATCAGGAGCCCGGCTACGCCTACGGCACCGCCCCCAACGACTTCCTGCGCGAGATGGCCGACCGGATTCCGGCGGGGCCGGTGTTGTGCCTCGCGGAGGGTGAAGGTCGCAACGCCGTGCACCTCGCCGAGCGAGGCCATGTGGTGACGGCGGTGGACCTGTCCGAGGCCGGCCTCGCGAAGGCGGCGGCACTGGCTCTCGAGCGGGGGGTCGGCCTTCACACCGTCCACGCCGATCTCGCCGACTTCGTGATCGAGGAGGGTGTGTGGGCGGGCATCGTGTCGATCTTCGCCCACCTGCCGCCGGCGGTGCGCGCCCGCCTGCACGCGGCCGTCGTGCGCGGCCTTCGCCCTGGCGGGGTGTTCCTGCTCGAGGCGTACACGCCGGCCCAACTGGCCCTGGCGACGGGCGGGCCGGCGGACCCGACCCTCCTCATGACCGCCGCATCGCTGCAGACTGAGCTGGCGGGGCTGGAGCTGGAGATCTGTCGCGAGGTGGAGCGCGAGGTCGTGGAGGGCCGCCTGCACCGAGGCCGCGCGGCGGTGGTGCAGGTGCTCGGGCGCCGCCCGGCCTAGCCGAGGGTCACCGCAGCGGGGTTGTCGCCCAGGGAGAAGAGCAGCGGGCTCGAATGCAGGGGGTGGCGCGGGCGCACGAAGGCATCGAGCCCGTGCGCGATGGTGTCGAGGCAGGAGTCGCATGCCCCGTGGGTGAGCGGGGGGAGTACGGAGCGAAGCATCAGGTGCATGTGCTCCACCGCCTGCTCCACCTCCAGCCAGCCGTCGACGGCCCGAACGCGATTGCACCAGGAGCACACGGGCACCGGCGTGCCGACCCGCGATGTCGAGGCGTCGAGGAGCGCCTCCGGTGGCCGCGGCACCGTGGCGAGCTCGTGGGTGCGAAACTGCACGACCCCGCGACCCGCTCCACGCACCGTCATCTCGAGCAGACGCCGCTCGGTGGGCGCGTCGCAGCGGAAACGCAGCCGGACCTCGCGACCCCTCCGGACGTCCTCGACGACATGACGATAGATCTGGCCGAGGGTGAGGTCACTCACGTAGGACCAGATCGAGCGGCCGAGCACGTGCTCGGCATCGAAGGCCTCGCCGCTGTTCGCACGGGCGAACGCCTCCCACGCCTCGTTCACGTAGCAGAGTCGATCGGAGGAGTCGATGCGGTAGACCAGGTCTCCGCTCATGGCTGGCACCTGCATGTTGCGAGGGGATGCGCCGACGATGCATATCTGGCAGGTGCCCGATAATCCGTCAATCCCTCCAGGAACCTGGTATTCGACGCCTCGGGTAGGAAATGAGATGCGCTTCACGAGCCCGAGGAGGCCTGCCATGACCGACCAGTACGAAGCCTCGCAGCGCGACCTGGATCCCCACCGTGCGGAGGAGCAGCGCTCGGCCCGACTCGAGACGGAAGATCGACTGGCGTCGCGGGGCATCGTCGTACGGCGGGACGATGATGATATCGAACTCGCCGATCTCCTCGACACCGTCGAGCAGTTCGAGGACATGGTCGAGGCCAGGGGCGGTGATCTCATGGTGGATCACATCGGCAGCGACCGTCCCGACGATCCGGCGTTCGTGCTGCCGCCGCGTCGCGCGGGCGAGTCCGTGCCGGCGTACCGGATCCGCGTGCTGGAGGCGCTCGACCGCCTGCAGACCCCACCGACGGGATGATCGGCGGTTCCAAGTCGGAGCGCGGCGCTTAGCGCAGCGTCAGCAGGTAGGCCGCCATGTGCCGGGCGTCGCTCTCGGGCACGTCGAGGGAAGGCATCGCGGTGCGGGAACTCTGCGCACGTGGATCGCGGATCCACTGCACGACGTGCTCGGGCGTGTTCGTGAGCACG
>DASUOW010000098.1:0-3612 GCA_036276435.1 Gemmatimonadales bacterium | reverse complement strand
GGCACGGTGCAGTTCGGCGAGCCGCCCGCAGGCGTGATGGACGTGGAGGCCGCCGCCGTCCTGGTCTTCGACGTGCCCCTGCCGCGGCCGGGGCAGTATCACTTCGAGGTGTCGGTGGGGAAGGACGATCCGGTGCGCGTTCCCCTGTCGGCCGGGGCGGCCGCTCCGCCCGGTGGCCTCATGTGACGGCGTGACAGCACTTTGACAAACCCAGTCCGGGAACGATAGAATCGACCCGACTACCCTGCACATCGGCTGCGGCCCTCGCAGCTTCCTTATCTCTTCCGGAGAGCTTCTATGAAGCGTGTGGCAGTGGGCCTCGGGCTCGCACTCGCCGCCGCGGTCGGGCGCCCGGCAGTCGCCGCGGGACAGGGCTTCGCTCTCTACGAGACGGGTGCCTGTTCCCTCGCACGCGCGGGCGCCGGCGTCGCGTCGCCGTGCGGTGACGGCTCCGCGATCGCGGTCAATCCCGCCGGACTGCTCGAGACGCCCCGCGTGCTCTCGGTCGGCGCGAATACCATCCTGACCAGCGGCACCTTCGTCAACAATACGACCGGGCTCTCGAGCAATATCGAGACGGGTGCCATCCCGGTCCCCTCCGCGTTCTTCAACAGGCCCATCGGCGACAAGTTCGCGGTGGGCCTCGGTGTTTACGTGCCCTTCGGCCTCACCACCGAGTGGGACGCCAACACCGCCCAGGGCCGCTTCTACGCCTTCCGCACCCAGCTCAGCGCCGTGTACCTGCAGCCCACCGCGGCCGTGCACCTCGGGCCCGTGATGCTCGGTGCCGGCCTGAACATCAGCTACCTCGACGTGCGCCTCGAGCGCCGCATCGACCTCGCCACCACGCCGGTTCCCGGCCAGCCGATCGTCTTCGGCCAGCTCGGCATTCCCTACGGCACCGACTTCGCGAGCAGCATCGTCGAGGGCACCGACTGGGGCGTGGGCTACAACGTGGGCGCCCTGGTCAAGGTGCACGACCGCATCCGCGTCGGCGCCCGCTACCTGTCGCGCCAGAAGTTCAGCAGCGACGAGGCCACGGCCCGCTTCGCGCAGGTGCCCACCGGCCTCGTGCTCACCGAAGGCAACCCCCTCCGCGCGCCCGCCGGCACGCCGGTCGACGCGATCCTCACGTCGCAGTTCGGCGCCGACGGCCTCTTCTCCAAGCAGGGCGTGTCCACCGCCGTCCGCCTGCCGGAGATCGTCACGGTGGGCGTGTCGGTGAAGCCGGTGACCCAGCTCAACCTCATGTTCGACGCCCAGTACACCAACTGGCAGGTCTTCACCGAGGTGCCGCTCATCTTCGAGAAGCTCGGCGACCAGACGCTCCAGGAGAACTACCAGAGCACATGGAGCTACCGCGTCGGCGGCGAGTACGCCTTCGGCGACGCGCACGACGTGCGGCTGCGTGCCGGCTGGCTCTACAACGAGGCCGCCACGCCGGACGAGACGGTGACCCCCGCCCTCCCCGAGAACGAGCGCAACGTCTTCTCGCTCGGCTTCGGCGCTCGCCTGGGCCCGGTGCTCACCGCCGACCTCGGCTACATGTACGTCAACCAGGCCGATCGCATCGGGCGCAGCCGCGACGTGAACGACGGCCTGTACCAAGACTTCGACGCGCATCTGATCAGCGTGTCCTTCAGCTTCTCCTACTGAGAGGAAGACGCGACCATGAAGCGCTTCCCGACCCTCGTCGCCCTCGCCCTCGCCGCCGGCCTCGCCGGCTGCGCGGAGGACCAGTCGGCGGCCGACCTCCGGCCCGACCTGTCCAACAACGGCGGGATCTTCCAGCGGTTCGTCGTCATCGGCACCAGCATCGGCGCCGGCCTGCAGTCCGGCGGCATCAACGACAGCACGCAGCGCCGCGCCTTCCCGGTTCTCGTGGCCGAGCAGGCCAACGCGCCCTTCGCGTACCCGAGCCTGCGGATGCCCGGCTGTCCGGCCCCGCTCGCCAGCAACACCACGCTCATCCGCGTGAGCGGCACCACAGAGGCCGGCTGCGCCTTCCGCAACGGGATCCCGCCCTTCCTGGGCAACCTCTCGGTGCCCGGGCTCATGCTGCCGGACATGTTCTCCAACACCGCCACGCCGCTGTCCACCTACGAGCGGTTGCAGCTCTTCTTCCTGGGCGGCCAGGTCCCCATCCGCGCCGTCATGGAGGCCCAGCCCACGCTGCTCGTCGTCGAGATCGGCGCGGTCGACCTCCTCGGCGCCGTGGCCAACGCGGCCGACCCGGGCGCGATCGACTCCATCACGCCGCCCGCGACGTTCGATGCGCTCTACGAGCGCCTCGCCGACAGCCTCGACAGGACCGGCGCGAAGGTCGTGGTCTCCACCGTGCCGAACGTGCTCGCCCTGCCCTACGCGTCCCCGGGCCTGATCTACTGGTGCCTCAAGAACGGGTGCGGCGCGCCGATCAACATCCCGGCCAACCCGGTCTTCCAGGCGGCGACGCAGTTCACGGTCTCGCCCACGTGCGCACCGGTCGGTGCCGGCGGCGTGCCGAACCCCAACGGCCAGGCGCTCGTGCCGTGGACCATCGGCCTGGGTGCGGCGCTCCGCTCCACTCGCCCGCCGTTCCCGGCATTCACGCTCGACTGCTCCAACACGCTGCTGGTGGCGACCCCGGCCGAGATCGCCTTCGCGCAGCAGGCGCACGCGTCCTACAACGCGACCATCCGGCGCATCGCCGCGGCGCGCGGCTACGCCGTGGTGGATGCCGACGCGATCTTCGCGCAGCTGCGCGCCGGCGGGGCGGTGCCCCCGTTCCCGATCGTCGACCCCGTCGCGCTCCAGACGGGCGGCTCCATCGGCTTCGGGCCCTACTTCTCGCTCGACGGCTTCCATCCGAGCTCTGCGGCGCATCGCATCATGGCCGACTCGCTGATCTCGGTGGTCAACCGGACCTACGGGGCCACGCTGGAGGTCGTCGGACCGTGAACTGAGGACCGCGGCGACCGAACGGCCCACCGGAGCACGGTGGGCCGTTCCGCGTTTCGCCCCACCTACCACCCGCTCCGCCCGCCCCCCATCTTTGACCCCGCCATGACCCTCACCCACGATCAGGCCCTCGCGCTCGTGCACGAGTACACCGCGTCGGAACCCCTCCGCCGCCACATGTACGCCGTCGAGCTCGCCATGCGCGCCATGGCCGAGCGCCTCGGCGGCGACCCCGACGACTGGGGCCTCGTCGGCCTGCTGCACGACTTCGACTACGAGCGCTTCCCCAACGACGCGCGCTCCGCCACCGAGGAGCACCCGAGCGAGGGCGTCCGCATCCTGGCCGCCAAGGGCCTGCCCGAGCCCATGCAGCGCGCCATCCTGGGGCACGCCACCTACACTGGCATTCCTCGCGACACGCCGATGGCGCAGGCGCTCTTCGCCGTCGACGAACTGTCGGGCTTCGTGGTGGCCTGCGCCCTGGTGCGCCCCTCCCGGAGCCTCGCCGATCTCGAGGTCTCGAGCGTGAAGAAGAAGCTCAAGGACAAGGCGTTCGCCCGGGGCGTCAGTCGCGAGGACGTCCAGCAGGGCGCGGCCGAGCTGGGCTGGCCGCTCGAGGAACTGATCGCCTTCGTCGTCGCCGCCCTGGCGCCCGAGGAGCGCCGCCTTGGC
>DASUOW010000097.1:0-4968 GCA_036276435.1 Gemmatimonadales bacterium | reverse complement strand
GGCTCGTGGCCCGCGGCCATGGGCACCAGGCCCGGCGGCTCGACCGGGCCGCCGATCGCCGCATGATGCAGGGCATGCAGCGCGAGCGTCGCGGGCATCGCATGGAGCGTCGCGGCTGGATCTGATCGGGATGCTGGACGGGCGGAGGCGGCGGGCGGGGAGCGGTGCTACTGCTCCCCGCCCGTCGCGTTCCTGAGGATGCGGGCGGCCTGCTCGAACTCGATGAGGAAGGCGTCGTGTCCGTACGGCGTGGCGATCTCGGCATACTCGGCCCGGGCTCCCCCGGCCCGGTAGCCCTCCACCCACCGCTGCACCTCGGACGGGAAGTACAGGATGTCGGTGTCGATGCCGACGCCCACCACGCGTTTCACGCGGGCGGCCGTCTCGCGCCCGGCCGCGGCGAGATCGCCGACGTCGTGGCTGTCCATCGCGCCCATGAGCGTCATGTAGCTACGGGCATCGAACCGCGCCACGAGCTTCTCGCCGTGGCGGCGCAGGTAGTGCTCCATGTCGAAGCGGCCGGGCCGACGCGTCTCCAGCCGGGCGAAGCGCTCGCCGAACTCGACGTGCGAGCGGTAGGTGATCATCGCGATGGCGCGCGCCGCCGCCAGGCCGCGCACGGGACCGCGCCCTGGGAGGTAGCGTCCCTCGCGCCATCCCGGATCCGCCTCGATCGCCATCCGCTGGGCGGCATTCCAGGCGATGGCCTGCGCGCTCGTCGCGGCCGGCGCCGCGAACACCACGAGCGCATCCACCGGCACCGGCGAGCGCCGGCCCCACTCCAGCGTCACCATGCCGCCCAGCGAGCCCCCCGTGACGAGCGCGAGCCGCTCGACGCCCAGATGGGCGAGGAGCGGCTCGTGGGCCCGCGCGAGGTCGACGGTCGTGAGGGCGGGGAAGCTCCCGTCGCGCACGCGCGAGGGACCGCTCGAGCCGTAACAGCTCCCCAGCAGGTTGGCACAGATCACGGCGTGCCGGCTCGTGTCGAGCGGCCCACCGGGCCCGAGCAGCGGCTCCCACCAGTCGTCCACGTCGGCGCTGCCGGTGAGGGCGTGGAACACGAGGATCCAGCCGTTGCGGCGCGCCGCCTCCCGGTCGCCGAAGACGCGGTAGCGCAGCACCGCGTCCTCGAGGACCGCCCCGCGCTCGGTGCGGAAGGCCCCGAGCGCCAGCGTCTCGCCACGCGAACCGAAGGGCGCGGGCTCGGTGACGAGGGTGAGGGCCGTCATGCGGCGGCGGTCTCCTCCACGGGCACCTCGCTCACGGTGCCCGTCCGCACGTCGTACACGAAGCCGCGGATCGGCACGTCGGCCGGGATGAGCGGCGAGGCGCGCAGGTACGCCACGTCCTGCCGCACGCTCTCCTCCAGGTCCTTGAAGGGCAGGAAGGCGATGTGGCTCGCGTCGGCGCCGAGGTCCTCGCGCACCTTGTCCCGCAGCTCGTCGTCGGTGAAGGTGACCATGCCGCAGTCGGTGTGGTGGATCACCACCACCTCGCGCGTGCCCAGCAGGCGCTGCGAGATCACCAGCGAGCGAAGCGCCTCGTGCGCGCGCCCGCCGGCGTTGCGGATGACGTGCGCGTCGCCCTCGCTCAGGCCAAGCGCCTGCGCGGGGTCGATGCGCGCATCCATGCACGTCACGATCGCCACGCGGCGCGCCGGGGGAAGGGGGAGGTCGCCCTTGTCGAAGCGGGCGGCGTAGCGCTCGTTGGCGGCCAGCAGTTCGTCGGTCGTTGCCATGGGTCGGTACCTCAGCTTGCGCCGGCGCCGACGACGGCACCGGTGGTGGTCGGGGTGTCGACGGCGGCGGTGAGCGCCGCGTCGAGATCGGCGATCAGGTCCCGCGCATCCTCGAGGCCCAC
This sequence comes from Gemmatimonadales bacterium, assembly GCA_036276435.1. GTDB lineage: Bacteria > Gemmatimonadota > Gemmatimonadetes > Gemmatimonadales > GWC2-71-9 > JAGGAG01. Next base: position 3,108 of record DASUOW010000097.1, on the reverse strand, counting down.
GGAGAGACGGATCAACTCCGGCACGACGCCGGTGGCGCGCTGCTGCTCGGGGCTCAGCTGCTCGTGGGTCGTGGAGGCCGGGTGGATGATGAGCGACTTGGCGTCGCCCACGTTGGCCAGCAGCGAGAAGAGCTTCACGTTGTCGATGACGCGCTTGGCCACCGACGCACCGCCCTTCACGCCGAACGTGAGCACGCCGCCGAAGCCGCCCTCGAGGTACTTCGCGGCGTTCTTGTGCTCGGGGTGCGAGTCGAGGCCGGGATAGCTCACCCAGTCCACCCGCTTGTCCCTGGCCAGCCAGCGCGCCACGGCGAGCGCGTTCTCCGAATGGCGCCGGATGCGCAGCGGCAGCGTCTCGAGGCCCTGCAGGAACAGGAAGGCGTTGAACGGCGAGAGTGCCGGGCCCAGGTCCCGCAGCAGCTGCACCCGCAGCTTGAGGATGTAGGCCAGATTGCCGAACGCCTCGGTGTACACGAGGCCGTGGTACGAGGGGTCGGGCGACGAGAACTCCGGGAAGCGCTTCTTCGCCGTGGGGCTGGCCCAGTCGAAGGTGCCGGCGTCGACCACCACGCCGCCGATGGCCGTGCCGTGGCCGCCGATCCACTTGGTGGCCGAGTGGACCACGATGTCCGCCCCGTACTTGATGGGGCGGGCGAGGGTGGCCGCGCCGAAGGTGTTGTCCACGACCAGCGGGATGCCGGCGTCGTGTGCGATCGTCGCGAGCGCCTCGAAGTCCGGCACGTCGAGCCGCGGGTTTCCGATGGTCTCGACGTAGAGCAGCCGGGTGCCGTCGTCGATGGCCTTCCGCACCTGGTCGAGGTTGTGGATGTCGACGAACTTCGTGGTGATGCCCCACTTGGGCAGCGTGTACGCCAGCAGGTTGTAGGTGCCGCCGTAGAGCGTCTGCGACGAGACGAGGTTGTCGCCGGCGCGGACGAGGTTGAGGATCGCCAGCGTCTCGGCCGCCTGCCCGCTCGCCACCGCCAGCGCCGCCACGCCGCCCTCGAGCTCGGCGATGCGCTTCTCGAAGACGTCCGTGGTGGGGTTCATGATCCGGGTGTAGATGTTCCCGAATTCCTTGAGCCCGAAGAGGTTCGCGGCGTGGTCGGTGCTGTTGAAGACGTAGCTGGTCGTGGCGTAGATCGGGACCGCGCGCGCATTCGTCGCGGGATCCACGGCCTGGCCGGCATGCAGGGCGATCGTGTCGGGATGGTACGTCATCGTCGGGCTCCTTCAGGGTGTCGGGTCGAACGGCAGAGGGCCATGCAATGCAAAAGGGGCCCGGTCCTTGGAGTGGACCGGGCCCCGGATCGGGGAATGCGTGGGAACTGGCGGCTAGCTGCCGGTTCGCGCATGCGCCAAGGCGCCCGTCCACTCGTCGTGCGAGTGACAGCGGTTGGAACAGGCACACATGCACACCGGGAACACCATGCCGCACCCCATGGGGCAGGGGACAACCAGCTGAGCCGCTCGTGGAAACGAGAGCGGCCCCCCGATCGAAACCGAGGGGCCGCCTCGGCGGTTTAGCGAGTTGATTCGGGCCGACGCCCGGGCGGTCGCAAGTAGCCTTAAATCCACCGCCCTACTGACCTCACGCTACCATGCGCCTTCGCGGCTGTCAATGGCGCGGTTCTCCGCTCCACCGTCTCCGTCTATCTTTCCCGGCGTTCCATCCACTCCCGGACACCATCGCCATGGCCAGCAACTGCTCGTTCGACATCTCGACCGGCGCCGACCTGCAGGAGGTCGACAACGCCGTGAACCAGGCGCTGAAGGAGATCACCCAGCGCTACGACTTCAAGGGCGCCAAGGCCGAGATCGACTTCGATCGCGCCAAGGCGGAGATCCGCCTCGCCGCCGACGACGAGTTCAAGATGGACGCCCTCACCGACGTGCTGCAGTCGAAGATGATCAAGCGCGGCGTGCCCCTGAAGAACCTCGAGATGGGCGACATCGAGATCACCGGCACCACGGCGCGGCGCACCATCAAGCTCACGCAGGGCATCGCCGGCGACGTGGCCAAGAAGATCCAGCGGGCCGTGAAGGACGGCGGCTTCAAGAAGGTCCAGGCCAGCATCCAGGGCGACGAGCTGCGGATCACCAGCCCCTCGAAGGACGAGCTCCAGGCGGTCATGACCGCCCTGCGCGGCCAGGATTTCGGGATCGAGCTCAAGTTTGGGAATTTCCGGGGCTGAGCGGCGGCGGCTGCCGCTGGCGCTGCTGCTGGTCCTCGTCGCAGGCTGCATCCGGGACACCCGGCCGGGCACGCTGCCCGCGCCCGAAGCCGAGATGGAGGCGGCCGCCCCCGACGGCGCTGAGCCGAAGGTGCGCATCGGGCTCGCCGTGGGCAGCACGCGGTTCGCGCTCGGCGGCAGCGCGGAGCTTCGCGTCTCGGCGCCCGACGGCTCGCTGCTCGCCCGCGTGCCCGCCGGCGTCGTCGCCGACGTCGTGCCGCGCCCGGGGCGCCTCGAACTGGAGGGCCGGCGCGGCGTGCGCGCCGAAGCGCCGGTCTTCGTGGTCTCGGCGGAGGGCGGCACCGTCCGCCTGAACGGCCGGGAGTATCGCGGGCATGCGGTGCTGCGGCGCGACGCCAAGGGCGTCACCGCCGTCAACGTGGTCGGCATCGAGGAGTATCTCGCGGGCGTGGTGGGCGCCGAGCTCGGCACGAAGGACGCGCGCGACACCGAGGCGCTGCGGGCACAGGCCATCGTCGCCCGCACGTACACGCTGAGGAACCTCGGGCGCCGGAACGCGGATGGCTTCGACCTCTTCGCCGGCATCTCCGACCAGGTGTACGGCGGTGTCGCGGCCGAGGCGGAACCGGTGCGGCGCGCGGTGCGGAGCACCCGAGGCGAGGTGGTGACGTACCAGGGCACGCTCATCGACGCCTTCTTCTTCTCGACGTGCGGCGGCCGGACGGCGCAGGGCACCGAGGTGTTCCGCAATGCGGTGCGACCCTACCTGCGCTCCATCGAGGATGCGCCCGAGGGTGGGCCGGCGTGGTGCAGCGCTTCGCCGCGGTTCCGCTGGCAGGAACGCTGGACGGGCGAGGTGGTGGCGCGGACCCTGCGGCAGACCCTGCCGAAGGCGACCCAGGTGGCCGAGCGC
>DASUOW010000096.1:0-13581 GCA_036276435.1 Gemmatimonadales bacterium | reverse complement strand
GCAGACTTGTGACGTCCGGGGGTCGAGTCGGGCCCGAAGCGACCGTCAGCCAACGACATCCGCAGCTTCACGAGCGCGCCGGCCCTCCGTGGGTGCCGCCGCGAGCACCGCTGCCCTCGCCAGCGAGGAACGCCCATGCCGCACCATCGAAATCGTCGGCCGAGTTTCGTGTTCTTCCTGCTCCTCCCGCTGCTGCTCGTCCCTTCCCTTCTATTTGCCCAGACCGGCACCGTGACCGGCCGCGTCACCCAGCAGGGTGAGGCCGCCGGGGCGCTTTCCGACGTCCGGGTGACGGTGGTGGGCACCTCGCTCTTCACCCTGACGGGCAACGACGGGCGCTACACGCTGAAGAACGTGCCGGCCGGCCCCCAGACGCTGAGCTTCCGCTGGATCGGCTACCAGCCCACCGAGGCCAAGATCACGGTGGCGGCGGGGCAGACCACGACGGCGGACGTGACGCTGTCGGCGGCGCCGGTGTCGATGGGCGAGCTGGTGGTGGAAGGCGCCTCGCGTGCGCCCGAGCGGCAGGTGGAGGCGCCCGCGGCGATCAGCGTGGTCGAGCCGCAGATCATGATCAACGTGGCGCCCACGGGGCAGGCGCCGATGGCGCTCACCGCGGTGCCGGGCGTGGACGTGGTGCAGAACGGCGTGAACGACTTCAACGTGAACGCCCGCGGCTTCAACTCCTCGCTCAACCGCCGCGTGCTGGTGCTGCAGGACGGTCGCGACCTGTCGATCGCCTTCCTGGGCTCGCAGGAGTGGAACGGCATCGCCACGACGCTCGACGAGATGGGCAGCATCGAGGTGGTGCGCGGCCCCGGCTCGGCGCTCTACGGCGCCAACGCCTTCAGCGGCGTGATCAACATCACCACCCCCACGGCGCGCGAGGTGGCGGGCACCAAGGTCGCGCTGGGCGGCGGCGAGCTGTCCACCTTCCGCGGCGACCTGCGGCACGCCGGCGTGCTCGCCGACGGCCGCCTCGGCTACAAGGTGATGGCGGGCTACAATCGCAGCGACACCTGGACGCGCTCGCGCACCTCGTTCGACCGGCTGGACCTGGCCCGCGAGTACGCGGACGCCACCGACGAGCCCGTGGGGCCGAACATCGAGACGGTGACCCTGAAGGGACAGGAGAAGGACCCGGTCACCGGCACCGCGACCGGCGACCGCGACGCGCTGGAGAACTACTTCGGCACGGCGCGGGTGGACTACTACGCGCCCAACGGCCACGTCATCACCGGCGAGGGCAGCTACGCCAGCGTCGCGAACGAGGTGTTCGTCACCGGCATCGGCCGGGTGCAGATCCTGGGCGCCGCGAAGGCGTACGGCCGGGTGATGTACGCCGCGCCGCGCTTCAACGTGATGGCCTGGTGGAACCACCGCGACGCCTCGGACTCGACCGGCAACGCGCAGCGGTCGCTCTCCACGGGCGCGTACCTGTTCGAGACGTCGAACATCTACCACGTCGAGGGGCAGGTCAACCAGAACTTCGACGGCGATCGCGGCCGGGTCGTCGCGGGCGCGTCCTACCGTTCCATCAACGTGAACACCTACGGCACGCTGATGAACCTCGCCGACGACGACCGCGGCGACCACATCGCGTCGGCCTACGGCCAGGTGGAGTACAAGCTGCACCCGCAGGTCAGGCTCGTCGGCGCGCTGCGCTTCGACGACGGCAACCTCTTCGCGGCCCAGTTCTCCCCGAAGGCCGCCATCGTCTACTCGCCGAGCCAGAACCACTCGCTGCGCCTCTCGATGAACCGGGCGTTCATGACGCCGAACTACTCGGAGTGGTTCCTGCAGGTGGCGGCCGGCGCGCCGGTGAACTTCTCGGCGCTCGAGGCGGGACTGCGCGCGAACCCGCAGCTGGGACCGCTCCTCGCCGGCGTGCCGCAGGGGACGCTCTTCTCCCCGAACAGCGGCCAGGTGCCCGTGCTCGCCCTCGGCAATCGCGACCTGGTGCCCGAGGAGACGCTGGGCTGGGAAGTGGGCTACAAGGGCAACATCACCAACCGCTTCTACGTGAGCGTCGACCTCTACACCGCCACGCTCAAGAACTTCGTGACCGACCTGCTCCCCGGCGTGAACCCGAACTACGGCGCGTGGCAGGCGCCCGAGACGGTGCCGGTGCAGGGCCAGGCGGCGCTGGAGGCCGCGGTGCAGACGGTGCTGCTGTCGAACCCCGCCACCGCGCTCGCCGGCAAGGGCCTCACCACGCTGGACGACGGCTCGTCGGCGATCGTGGTGTCGTACACCAACGCGGGCCGGGTGCAGCAGTACGGCATGGAGCTCGGCGCCGGCTACCAGTTCAGCGACGCGTTCCGCCTCGACGCCTCGTTCACGCCGTTCGGCTTCGACGTGAAGGAGCAGCTGCTGGGCGACCAGCTGGTGGCCAACACCCCGAGCAAGAAGGCCACCCTCGCGGCGAGCTACATCTCCACCTTCGGCCTCGACGCGAGTGCGCAGCTGCGGCTCATCGACGGCTACCAGTGGGCCGCCGGCGTCTTCGTGGGCTACGTGCCCGCGCAGGAGATCCTCAACGCCAGCGTCGGCTACCGCTTCAACAACTACCTGCGCCTGAGCGCGACGGCCACCAACCTGCTCGACCAGCAGCAGTTCTCGCTGTACGGCGGCGCGGTGGTGGGACGCCGGGTGCTGGCCCAGGTCGAAGCGAACTTCTGACCTGCGGCGCTGCGCGCCGCAGGTCAGTCGTTGCGAGGCCCGCAGGGCCGAAGCAATCCGGTTGCAAAGAGCGGAGCCCTCTCGCCCCCGAGAGAGCTCCGCTTTCGCATCCCCCTTGCGCATTCGTTAATCAATCGATTAATTAATCCGCATGACCCCCAAGGCCCCCGCCCCCGACGGCACCGCCGACGCCATCCTCGACGCCGCCGAGCGCCTCTTCGCCGAGCGCGGCTACGCGGGCTGCACGGTCAAGCAGATCGGCGCCGCGGCCAGGGTGAACCCCGCCCTGCTCTCGTACTACTTCGGCGGCAAGGAGGGCACCTATCGCGCCGCCATCGGCCGGCGCCTGCGGGCCTTCGCCGCCGAGGGCATGCAGGACATGAGCGCGGCCGGGAGCCCCACCGAGGCCATCCGTCGCTTCGCCGAGGCGTACATGCGCTTCATGCTGCGCCATCCCACGCTTCCGAAGCTCCTGTTCCGGGAGGTGCTCGACCATGACGCCGAGCATGCCGTGGAGGAGGTGCGCATCATCGCCTCGGGCCCGTTCCAGGCGCTCTGCGACGTGGTGCGGGCCGGGCAGGCGCGGGGCGAGTTCCGCACCGACCTCGACCCGGCGCGGGCCGCCGTCTCGATCCTCAGCCCGCTCGTCTACATCCTCGTGGCCCGTCCGGTCGCGAGCATCCTGCTCACGGGCCGCCGTCGCGGCCTCACCGACGACGCGATGCGCGACTTCGCCGCGCACGCCGCGGAGTTCGCCCTTGCCGCGCTCGCACCCGTGCGCCGCGCCGGAGCCTGATCATGCGACGTTCGCTGCTCCTCCTGCTCCTCCTCGCGGCCTGCCGGCGCGGTGACGATGCCGCCACCATCGTCGGCCATGGCACCGTCGAGGTCATCGAGTCGGACGTGATGCCGCTGAGCACCGCCCGCGTGCTGCGGGTGCCCGTGGAAGAAGGCGAGATGGTCCGGGCCGGCGACACGCTCGTCGTGCTCATGCAGCCGTCGATGCCGGCGACCATCGCGGCGCAGCGCGCCAAGGTGCTGGCCGCGGAGGCGGCACTCATCGACCTCGAGCGCGGCGCACGCGCGCAGGAGATCCAGGCCGCCGAGGCCGAGTTGAGCGGGACCGAGGCGGAGGTGGAGCAGACGGCCACCGAGCTGGCCCGGATGCGCACGCTCGCGGCCGCGAACGCGGTGAGCCGGCAGTCGCTGGACAATGCCGTGGCCGCGGCGCGTACCGCGACGAGCCGGCGGGATGCCGCCGCCGAGCGGCTGGCGCTGCTGCGGGCCGGCAGCCGGCCCGATCGCATCCGCCAGGCGCACGCCGACGTCGCCAACATGCGCGCCTCGCTCGCGGCCACGGAGGCGACGGCGGGCGACCTCGTGCTGGTGGCGGCACAGGACGCCATCGTGCTGTCGCGCCTGGCCGAGCCCGGCGAGGTGCTGTCGCCGGGCACGCCGGCCCTGACCCTGGGCGAGGTGAAGCGTCCGTGGGTGCGCGTCTATCTCGCGGCGAGGGATGTCGGGCGCCTGAAGGTGGGCCAGCCCGCCGAGGTATGGCTCGACGGCGTACCCGACCGCTCGTGGAAGGGCACGGTCACGATCATCAACCCGCGCGCCGAGTTCACGCCGCGCGCGGCGCTGACCGAGGAGGAGCGGGCCGACCTCATGTTCGGGCTGCGCGTGGACGTGGAGGACACCACGGGCGCGGTCAAGCCGGGCCTGCCCGCCACCGTGCGGTTCACGCCGCTGCCGGCCGACGCGTCATGAACGGCGCCGCGATCCGCACGACCGGGCTGCGCAAGGTCTTCGGCAGCCGCGTGGCGGTGGAGGGACTCGACCTCGCGGTGCACCGCGGCGAGGTGTTCGGCCTGCTGGGCCCCAACGGCTCCGGCAAGACCACCACCATCCGCATCCTCACGGGCTTGCTGCATCCCACCTCCGGCAGCGCCGAGGTGGTGGGGATCGACGTGGTGCGCGAGCCGGAGCGGGTGCGCACGCGCATCGGCTACATGTCGCAGCGCTTCGGGCTGTACGACGACCTCACGGTGCTGGAGAACCTGCGGTTCTACGGCGGGCTCTACGGGCTTCGCGGACGGCCGCTGCAGGCGCGGATCGACGAGCTCGCCGGGGAGCTGGGCTTCGGCGGGCGCATCGGGCAGATGGCGGGCACGCTGAGCGGCGGCTGGAAGCAGCGTCTCGCGCTCGCCTGCGCCACGGCGCACCGGCCCGACCTCCTCTTCCTCGACGAGCCCACCGCCGGCGTCGACCCCGCCGCGCGGCAGCAGTTCTGGGAGCACATCGGCCGGCTGCGGGCCCGGGGCACCACCATCCTGCTGACGACGCACTACATGGACGAGGCCGAGCGCTGCGAGCGGCTGGTGTTCCTGTCGGCGGGACGGCTGATCGCGGAGGGCTCCCCGGCGGAGATCACGCGGCAGTTCGGCGCGCCGACGCTCGAGGCGGTGTTCATCGCCCTGCAGAAGGAAGTGGAGGCGGCATGAGCCTGCTCGCGCGCCTGCGCGCTTCGCCGTTCTGGCCCATGCTGCGGAAGGAGTTCGTGCAGATGCGGCGCGACCGGCTCACCCTCGCCCTGATGGTGGGGGTGCCGGCCATCCAGCTGCTCCTCTTCGGGTTCGCCATCCAGACGGAGGTGCGGAACCTCCCCACGCTGGTGCTCGACGAATCGCGCACCAGCGAGAGCCGGGCGCTGATCGCCGCCCTCGAGAACACCGACAACTTCAAGCTGCGCCCGGAGCCGGCGAGGAGCCGCGCGGAGGTGGAGCGCGCCATCGTCGCCGGCAGGGCGCGGGCGGCCGTGGTCATCCCGCCCACCTATGCGCGCGACCTCAAGCGCGGCCGCGGGGCGCAGGCGCAGGTCCTCGTCGACGCATCGGACCCCCTTGCGTCGAGCGGCGCCATCGGCGGGGCGCAGCAGGCCGGCATGGCGCGCGCGCAGGCGCTGCTGCCCGCCGCCGTGGTGCGTGCGGCCCCGGTCACCGTGGTGGTGCGGCCGCTGTTCAACCCGACGCTCCGCAGCTCGGTCTACATCGTGCCGGGCATCGTGGGCGTGCTGCTGTCGGTGACGCTCATCATCATCATGAGCATCGCGGTGGTCCGGGAGCGCGAGCGCGGCACGCTCGAGCAGCTCATCGTCACGCCGATCACCCGCACCAGCTTGATGCTGGGCAAGGTGGTGCCCTTCATCCTGGTGGGCTACGTGCAGGTGACCGTCATCCTGCTCCTCGGCCGCGTCGTCTTCGACGTCCCGATGCGCGGCAGCCTGCTGCTGCTCTACGCCGCGACCCTGCCGTTCATCTTCGCGAGCCTCGCCATCGGCCTGCTCGTCTCCACGCTGGTGGCGACGCAGGCCCAGGCGATGCAGCTCGGCTTCCTCTTCCTGCTGCCCAACATCCTGCTGTCGGGCTTCATGTTCCCGCGCGAGGCGATGCCGCCGCCGGCGCAGTGGATCGGGGCCGCGATCCCGCTCACCCACTACCTCGAGATCCTGCGCGGCGTGCTGCTGCGCGACGCGGGCCTGTGGGCCGTCTGGCGGCAGATCGGCATCCTCACGGCGTTCGCCGCCGGCTTCCTGGTCCTGGCGGTGCAGCGGTTCCACAAGACGATGGATTAGGGGTAACCTCCGGGATGCACACCACGGTCGGCCTGGAGGCGTATCGCACGGGCCTGATGGGACACTGCTATCGCATGCTCGGCTCCGTCGTGGAGGCGGAGGATGCGGTGCAGGAGACGATGCTGCGCGCCTGGAAGGCGATCGACGGCTTCCGGGAGGACGCGGCGCTCGGGACGTGGCTGCATCGCATCGCCACCAACGTCTGCCTCGACGCGCTCGCGAGCGCCGACCGGCGGCGCGTGCGGCCGATGGACCTCTCCGGGACGCCCGCCGTGGTCCGCGACGACATGCCGCTCCGCCAGCGCTCGCGCGAGCACTGGGTGGAGCCGGTGCCCGATGCCCTGGTGCTGCCTGCCGACGAGCGCGACCCCGAGCAGGCGTTGCTCCTCCGCGAGAGCATCCGGCTCGCGTTCGTGGCCGCCCTGCAGTACCTCCCGCCGCGGCAGCGCGCGGTGCTGCTGCTCACGCAGGTGCTGCACTGGTCGGCGGCGGAGGCCGCGGAGGGACTGGGCATGTCCGTGCCCGCGGTGAACAGTGCCCTGCAGCGGGCCCGCGCCACGCTCGCCGCCCGCAACCCGGCCGCGATGCCCCGCGAGCTCACGGCCGGGCAGCAGGCGCTGCTGAATCGCTACGTGACGGCGTTCGAGCGCTACGACGTGGCCGCCCTCACGGCGCTGCTGCACGAGGAGGTCACGATGTCCATGCCGCCCTACGAGCTGTGGCTGCAGGGGCAGGCCTCGGTGGCGGCGTGGCTGCGGAACCAGGGCAGCGGCTGCGTCGGCTCGCGGCTGGTGCCGCTGCCGTCCTGCGCCGGCATGCCGGCGTTTGCCCAGTACCGCCAGGGCGGCGCCCAGCCCTGGGGGCTCCTGCTGCTCGAGCTGTCGGGCGACCGGATCGCGAGCCTCAACTACTTCCTCGACGTCGAGACGCTCTTCCCCCGCTTCGGCCTGCCCCTCCGCCTCGCCGACCGATGAGTTCCGCGGGGCTCCGCCGTCCAATCGAGTGGAGGCCCCAGGCACCAACGACTCTTCAACGGAGGTCCCGATGTCCGAAACCCAGACGACCGTGCCCACGATCAGGAACGCCGGCACCCGGCCCGCGGTGCGGCACAAGCTCTTCGTCAACATCCCCGTCGCCGACCTGCAGCGCTCGATCATCTTCTACGAGGCGCTGGGCTTCAACTTCAACACCCAGTTCACCGATGCCTCCGGCACCTGCATGCTGGTGGGCGAGGATGCCTACATCATGCTGCTCACGCGCGAGCGCTTCATCAGCTTCAGCCACGCCCCGCTCGGCGACCCGAAGACCGAGACCAATGCGCTCTACAGCATCAGCGTCGACAGCCGCGCCGCCGTGGACGAGATGGTGCACAAGGCGGTGGCCGCCGGCGGGTCGCCCCACGTCGACCCGGAGGATCACGGCTTCATGTACGACTGGAGCTTCCGTGACCCCGACGGCCACGGGTGGGGGGTGTTCTGGATGGATCCTGCGATGGTGAAGGAGTGACCGGACCATGGCCGACACCCTCACCTTCCTGACATACGAGCGGCAGGCGGAAGAGGCCGCGCAACTCTATTGTGCGGTGGTCCCAGGCTCGCGCATCACCGAGGTGCTCCGCTACGGCGACGGCGGGCCCGTGCCGGCCGGTACCGTGATGACCGTGGCGTTCGAGCTGGCCGGGCGACCCTTCGTCGCGCTCAACGCAGGCCAGAGCTTCGGGTTCGCCAACGGCATCTCGATCGCGGTCATGTGCGACACGCAGGCCGAGCTGGACCACGTCTGGGACGGTCTGCTCGAAGGCGGCGGCCAGGCGCTCGCGTGCGGCTGGCTCACCGACCGCTTCGGCGTGGCGTGGCAGGTGACGCCGAAGATGCTGCCGCAGCTGCTGGCCGACCCCGACCACGCGAAGGCCCAGCGGGCGTTCACGGCGATGTGCGGGATGACCAAGCTCGATGTCGAGGCGATCCGTGTCGCCGCCGCGGGGGAATCATGAGGCGGGTCGTTCTCAAGATGCACGTCTCGCTCGATGGGTACGTGCGGGACGCCGGGGGCGAGGTGATGGACTGGATCTTTCGCACCTACGACGACGAGCTCGCGCGCTGGGAGGTCGAGCTGCTGTCGCAGGCCGGCACGCACGTCATGGGACGGCGCCTGTACGAGGAGATGGCCGCCCACTGGCCGACCTCGACGGAGGTCTACGCGCGGCCCATGAACGAGATTCCGAAGGTGGTGTTCTCGCGGACGCTGCAGCACGCCACGTGGCAGCATACGCGGATCACCGATGGCGATCCCGCGGAGGAGCTCGCACGCCTGCGCCAGGAGCCCGGCAAGGACATCCTGGTGCACGGTGGCGCGGCGTTCGCGCAGTCGCTCGCGAGGGTGGGAGCCATCGACGAGTACCGGTTGATCCTGCATCCGGTGACGCTTGCCGCGGGCCTCCCGCTCTTCGATGCGCCGATGGACCTCGCGTTGACGGAGACGCGGACGTTCCCCGCCGGGGCAGTGGCGCTGACGTACGCGCGCACCCCGGCGGGGAATGCCGGCGACTAGAAGCGCGACGCCACGAGCTGCACGTCGGCGTCCTTCCACACCGTGCCGAGCCGCTCGCGCACCTTCGCGGATTCGGCGCGGTTACCCTGCGCCTCGAGCGCCAGCGCGAGACCGGTCAGCGACCAGCCATTGTCCGGGAAGCGTCGCAGGTCCTCCCGGTACACACGCTCCGCTTCCCTCGCATTCCCTGCCTCGAGGAGCGCGCGCCCGAGCGACTGGCGGGTCGGATAGTACCAGGTGGGCGGTTCCATGTAGCCCAGGCTGTCCTCGATGGCGACGGCGCGCCGGAACGCCGGCACCGCCTTCGCCGCCTTCCCTGCGCTCAGCGCCATCTCGCCCTCGAGCGCCGCCACCGCCACGCGCAGCGCGCGCCGGTTGTCGTCGTCCGGCACGGCGGCTTCGATGGCGCGGACCGTGTCGAGCGCGGCGGCTGCATCGGCCGGCTTCCCGGTGCGCGCGAAGGCCACGCCGCGCGCGTACCACGCGAAGGCCGTAGCGTAGCGCAGCTCGGGCGCGGGCAACGGCTCGGCGAGGATCTCGTCCCACCGGCCGAAGGTCACCAGGGTAGTGAATGCCGGCGTCGTCATCCACTGCACCGACGGAAAGGCCTTCGCCGCCTCGGGCGCCACGGCCTTCGCCGAGGCCCGCGCCGCCTCGATCGCGGTCTTCGACTGCCCCGCCATCGTCGCCGCGAAGCCGAGGAAGTGATGGTTGTGCGGTACGTAGCCCTGGCCGTACATCCCGCCCCGGTCGAGCTTCGCACCGGTCAGCATCTCGTCGTCGGCGTGGACGGCGTCGTGATTGGCGTGGATGGCGTCGTTCCACCGGCCCACGCGGATGTAGATGTGCCCCGGCATGTGCACCAGGTGCCCCGCGCCCGGCATCGTGGCCGCCAGCCGCTCCGCGCACGGCAGCGCGCGCTCGGCGTGCCATGCCTCGACGGCGTGGATGTAGAAGTGGCACGCGCCCGGATGATCGGGCTGACCGGCCACCACCTTCTCGAGGCGGGCGAGGATCTGCGGGGTATCGGGACGCGGCGAGCCGTCGCTCGTCCAGTAGAGCCACGGGCTCAGGTCCATCAGCGCCTCGGCGTGCAGCACCTGCGCGTCGGGATCGTCGAGATACCGGTCGGCCAGGGAGCCCATCGCGCGGGCGTAGGCGGAGTCGTGCCGCGCGCGGTCGGCGAGCGGCAGCTCGTAGCGTACCGCGAGCGCCTCGATGTAGGCGCGCTCGGGCTCCGTCACGCCTGCGGCCTTCGACGCGGCGCGCGAGATGGCCTCGCGCGCCTGCATGGCGGCGGCCGAGTCCATGGGGGCGTTGATGTTGGGCCCGAGCGCCAGCGCCTGACCCCACGCGCACATGGCGCACGTCGAGTCGAGCCGCTCGGCCTCGCGGAACGAGCGGATGGCCTCCTCGTGATTGAAGGCGAAGGTGAGGCGGAGCCCCTGGTCGAAGTACCGCTGCGCCTCGGGCGTGGCGGTGACCGGGTGGCTGAGGGTGCCAAGGTTGTCGTAGAGCGGGACCTTCGGGGCCTCGGGCGCGGGGCGCGAACAGCCCCAGGCGCCCACGGCCAACAGCAGCGCGAACCGGCGGAGCATCGAGACCTCCCTGCAGGTAGAGACGCGCCCCACGGACGGGGAGCGGCGCTATCCCCTAAGGCGCAGGATGTCCCGGATCCGGCTCACGGCGACAGCCGCTCGAGCCGCCAGTGGTCGCCCTGCTTGCGGTACCGGACGCGGTCGTGCAGGCGGCTCTCGCGGCCCTGCCAGAACTCGAACTCCATCGGCACGATGCGATAGCCGCCCCAGTGGTCCGGCGTCGGCACGTCCGCCTCACCGAAGCGCGCAGCCGCCTCGCGCAGCCGTTCCTCGAGCACGCCGCGGTCGGCGATGACGGCACTCTGGGTGGAGGCCCACGCCCCCAGCCGGCTGCCCGGCGGCCGGGAGCGGAAGTAGGCGTCGGACTCCTCGCGCGCCACCTTCCGCACGGCGCCGCTCACGCGCACCTGCCGCTCGAGCTCGGGCCAGTAGAAGACGCCGCAGGCCCGCGGGTTGTCCGCGAGCTCGCGACCCTTCCGGCTGCGATAGTCGGTGAAGAAGGTGAAGCCGCTCGCATCGTAGCCGCGCAGCAGCACCACGCGGGCCGACGGCACGCCGTCGGCCGAGGCGGTGGCGAGCGTGAAGGCGTGCGGCTCCTGGAGGTCGGCGCGCAGCGCCTGGTCCATCCACTTGCCGAACTCGGCCACCGGATCCGGATCGACGTCGCTCACGTCGAGGCTCGCGAGCCGGTACTCCCTGCGCAGTTCACCGATCGACATGCCTGATTCCTGGTGGTGGTCCCCTGCAGCGTCAGCGGACCAGATGATACTCCGTCTGCCGCCGCCACGCCCACTGCGGCACGCCGTCGGCTCCGAGCACCACGTCTTCCTCCTGCGCCGAGCGCACGAGCTGCCCGTCCCACTCCGGCACCGGGCTCGCCGCCTGCAGCTCGATGGAGAACCACGTATCGGGGATCACGCGGTGGTCGCCGCGGCCCGGCACGCCCTCCTGGCGGTCCCACAGGCCGATGAGCGGCCCGGCGCCATGCCCATGCAGCCCGATGGGATGCGAATAGATGCTGCCGTCGATGCCCTCGGCCAGCATCTTCGCCCGCGCGGCGGCGAGGATCTCGTTGCCGGTGCGGCCCGCCCGCAGCTCGGCGACGACGATGTCCTGCAGCCGGTTCGACCGGGCGAGCGCGGCCTTGAGGCCGGCCGGCGCATCGGTCTCGCCGGGATGGAGCACGTACCCCATGTGCTGGATGTCGGTGTTCAGCCCGAGCGCGGTGATGCCGACGTCGCAGTGCAGCACGTCGCCGTGCCGGATGACGGGATCGTCGCCGAGGTCCTCCGACGTGGCGCCCTTCCGCTGCACCGTGACGCTCGGCTGGAACCAGGTGCCGAGCCCGAGGTCGTTGACGCGCTGGCGGAACCACCAGACGAGGTCGCTGGTGCGGGTGGTGCCCGGCACCACCACCTTCGCCGAGAACAGCGTGTCGATCAGGGCCCAGTTGAGCGCGACCATGTCGGCGAACACCTCGGCCTCCCCCGGCAGGCGCACGGCGATGAAGTCCACCGCGAGCCGCTCGGCGGGGACGATGCGCTTGCGCCACTGGGGCCCCAGGGCGTCGAACATCGCGTCGCGCTCGCCGGCGGTGAGCCCGTCCGCGAAGGCGAAGACGCGCGACACGTTCACCGCGATGCGGCGAGGCTTCCGCTGGTCCACGATCCGCCGCAGCAGCTGCCACTGTTCATCGCCCCACAGCTCGGCGCGCGCCACCCGGGCGCCCGCCGCGGCGACGCCCTCGGCGCGCAGCACCGTGAACACCCCGCCCTGCGAGGATCCGCCGAGGGCCAGGCGCTCGATGCCGCGCCCGGGGCCCTGGTCGAAGAAGACGTAGATGGTGCGTCGCCGGGCGGCGAAGGTGCTCGGCCCCGCGAGCGCCGTGAAGACCGGATCCTCGGCGTACTCGCGCATCGGCATGATCCACATGTCGACGCTGTCGCGGCGCATGAGCGGCGCGAGGTGGGTGTCGAGGCGGTCGGCGAGCCACCCCTGCCGCAGGTCGGCCTGCTCGCGGAGCGTGCCGAGCGGACGCGCCTGTGCGGCGAGGGCGGACGGAGCGCAGAGCAGGGCGAGGAGGAGGGCCCGGCGGATGGAAAGCATGCATGGAAGTTGACCGGCGGGACGGCCCGACACAACGGGCGCGATTGACGGGCGCCATCGGGGTGCCCTATGCTCACCCATGGCCCGCTCCCTCGCCTCACCCGGCCGCTCGCTTCGTGACGCGTGGCGCCGGCTGAGCCCGCTTCCCGGTGGTCGCACCCTCTTCAGCCTCGGCCTCGGACGCCTCGTGCCCTACAGCGGGAGCATCGGGGCGCGCGTGGAGTTGCTCGAGCCCGGGCACGCCCGCATCACGCTGCGCGAGCATCGTGCCGTCCGCAACCATCTCCGCTCGGTGCATGCCGTGGCGCTGGTGAACGTGCTCGAGCTCGCGAGCGGCCTGGCGATGCTGGCGGGCCTGCCCGACGAGCTGCGCGCCATCGTGCTGCACCTCGAGGTGGATTTCGTGAAGAAGGCGCGCGGCGTGCTCAGCGCCGAGTGCCGGTGCGTCCCGCCCAGCGCGGTGGTGGAGCAGGAGGTGTGGCTCGAGCCGGTGGTCACCGACGCCGCGGGGGACGTGGTGGCGCGCGGCCGGGTGCAATGGCTGGTGCGGCCCGTGGAGCCCACCCATGCGTGAGACGGCGCTGATGCGGGACGCGGGCATCGCGGTGCCGCTCATCTGCGGGGCGATGTACCCCTGCAGCAACGCGGAGCTGGTGGCGGCCGTGTCGGAGGCCGGCGGGATCGGCATCGTGCAGCCGCTCTCGCTCGTGTACGTGTACGGCGAGGACTTCCGCGCGGGGCTCGGGCGCATCCAGTCGCTGACCACGAAGCCGGTGGGGATGAACGTCATCCTCGAGACGTCGTCGAAGCTCTACCTGCAGCGCATGCGCGAGTGGGTGGAGCAGTCGCTCGAGATGGGCGTGCGCTTCTTCGTGACCTCGCTCGGCAACCCGCGCTGGGTCTGCGACCTGGTGCACGCGTCGGGCGGCAAGGTGTACCACGACGTCACCGAGGCACGCTTCGCGAGGAAGGCGATCGACGGCGGGGTGGACGGGCTCATCGGCGTGAACGACC
>DASUOW010000095.1:0-5260 GCA_036276435.1 Gemmatimonadales bacterium | reverse complement strand
GTGCCGTCGGGGAGCACGTAGGTGCTCGCCGACGTCGGCACGCCGTAGTAGGCCAGCGCCACGTCGAACGTCTCCGGATCGTTGAACCGGGCATCGACGCCGAGGTACTCGGTGCCGCTGTCGCGCTCGCGATACTCCTGCGGGTCGATGAAGAAGCCCTCCAGCGTGAGCTTCCTCCAACGCAGCCTGGCGAGCGCCGACTGCTGGAGCGCCGTCCGCGCCGCGATGTAGGAAGCGCCCCACTGGGCGGCGTTGAAGTTCCCGGCGAACTGGGAGAACAGGAACCCCTGGTTGAGCTGCCAGGGTTGCTTGCCGTAAGAGAGCGACAGGGCCAGGTCGTGCTCGGGAATCCCGAGCAGCACGCCGCCGTAGGCCTTCTCGAGCTCCACCTCCCAGCGCGTGTCGGAGCGCCAGGGGTCCTGCCCCGCCGAGCCGGCGCCCACGCCCGTCACGCTGCCGAAGACGTAGGAGTGCTTCGAGATCTGCACGGCGCCGTGCGCACCCGCCTCGACCGAATACTCGACCCAGTTCGCGGAGCCCTCGGCGGGGTCCGGAAAGAGCGGCGACCCGCCGACGAATGCGTCGGTGTCACCGAACCACGTCGTCTCGTCGCTGAAGGCGCCCAGCCCGCCGTTGAGCTGCACACGGAGCAGGGCCCGTCGATTCTCGAGCAGCGTCGGGAAGTCGCCGAGGCGTCCGGTGAGCAGCACGCCCACCTGCTTCGGCGCCTCCTCCGCCGCGACCACCCGGAAGACGAGCACGACCGAGCCCGGCAACGACGTCTCGTAGATCTCCCATCGCGCCTCCCGGACCGTGGGCAATGCCCGCACGGCCCGCAGCGCCACGTCGGCGCCGAGCTGGCTGAAGAGCATGCCTGCCTTCACCCCGGCGGCCTCGCGCACCTGCTCCCGCAGCGCCGAGTCGGGCCGCTCGGCGCCGGTGCTGTCGCGCACGTCCACGTACACGAGCCTGATCGGCACACCCTCGAAGCGCGCCGGCGGCACCGGCGTGCGCGTCTGCTGCGCCGCGAGCCGTGCCGCCGGGACGACCGCGAGGAGCGCCAGGCCGGCCGCGAGGCCGGCGAGGGTCCGTCGCATGGGACTCACTCCTGCGTGGGCATCTTGCTCTTGTAGCCGCCGCCGCCATCGACGATGAACTCCTGGTTCGTCACCCATGCGGCCGCCGGCGAGATGACGTAGTTCATCATGTAGGCCACGTCCCACGGCGTGCCGCGCCGCTTCATCACGAAGCCCGCCGCGAGGCGCTGCTGCATCTCCTTGGTGAGGCCGGCCTTCTCGCTCGAGGCGCCGTTGTCCACCGAGCCGATCACGACGGTGTTGAAGCGCACCTTCGGGCCGCTCACCACCGCCATGCTGTGGGTCATCCGGTGCAGCGCGGCCTTGGCGTTGCTGTAGCTGAGGAACTCGGGCGTCGGGGTGGAGCCCACCAGCGAGCCGGACATGAGCACCGAGGCGTGCTCGCTCTTCTCCAGGTGCGGCATGAAGCGCCGGGTGAGCTGGTAGGTGCCGACGCAGTTGAGGACGTACGACTTCAGCATGTAGTCGGTGGAGATGTCCCACAGCGGCGTGTACTCGCCCCAGCCGACGTTGTTGAGGAGCGAAGTGACCTTGCCGAACCTGGAGATCGTCGCATCCACCAGCGCGTCGAGGTCGCGCTCGTCGGTCGCGTCGGTCTTCATGCCGAGCGTCTTCCGTCCCGTGGCGTTGGCGATCTCGTCGGCGACCCGGCAGGCGCCGTCGCCGTTGAGGTCGCTGATCACGACGTCCGCGCCCTGATGGGCGAAGAGTCGTCCCGCCGCGCTGCCGATGGCGCCGGCGCCGCCGGTGATCACGACGACGTAGCCGTCGAGGCGGAAGGGGTTCTCGAGCATCTGGTAGGGATCGTGCGACATGGGTCGTTTCTCCGAGTGAGGCGTCAATCGAGTTCCTGCACGCCGCCGCCGCTCACGGTGAGCACCTGGCCGCTCACCCAGCTCGCGGCGGGCGAGCAGAAGTACAGGGCCGCGTACGCGATGTCCGACGGCTCGCCGAGGCGGGCGAGCGGGGTGTGCTTGAGCATCTGCTGCTCGATCGCGGGCGTCAGCACGGTGGCGAGCGCGTCCGTCTTGATGGCGCCCGGGGCGATGGCGTTCACGCGGATCCCCTTGGGGCCCAGGTCGAACGCCATGTTGCGGGTGAGGTGGTTCACCGCCGCCTTGGACGACGCGTAGCTCGTCATGCGGATGTTCTTGTTCTCCCCCGCCATGGAGCTGATGTTGACGACGGCACCGCCGCCCGCCCGCTCCATGTGTGGCGCGCAGAGCTGGGTGAGGTTGAACAGCGAGAAGACGTTCAGCTCGTACGCCCAGACGAACGTCTCGAGCGGCATGTCGAAGGGCTTGGGGCCCCCGCCGCCGGCGTTGTTGACGAGGATGGTGACCTTGCCGTACGCGACGAGCGCCGCCTGCACGAGCGCCTCGCGCGCCGCCTGGTTCGTCACGTCGCAGGCGAGGCCGATCGCCCGGCCGCCGGCCGCGCAGATGGCGTCGGCGACGGCCTTCGCCGTCTCCTCCTTGAGGTCGCTGACCACCACCGCCGCGCCCGCCCGGGCGAACAGTTCGGCGATGCCGCGGCCGATGCCGGCGCCGCCGCCGGTGACGATGGCGACCTGCCCGTCGAGGGCGAACCGGTCGGTGACGTGCATGGGGATCCTCCTTACAGGGGAGTGAGGAGCGCCCTCGAGGTGCGGGTGCTCACGTGCCACGCGGTGACCCCGGCGACGAGGCCGGTGAGCGCGGCGGCGGCCGGCGTGGACACGGCCACGCTGCCGACGAACCGCTGCCACAGCACCGCGGCGAAGACGACGAAGGCGGCCATGGTGAGGGCGGCGAGGAGCGCCCGGCCCAGGCCGAAGAAGAAGTACGGACGCTCGACGAGGTCCGGGCGCGCGAGGCCCAGCACGCGCGCCTTCCGCCGGAACGTGAAGAAGGTGATGCTGCCGACGATCAGGCCCAGCGAGAGCGCGAGCGTCACCGCGGAGCCGAGGATGGTGTGCTCGCGCGCAGCGATGGAATCGACGGTGAGCAGGTGCGGCCCGCTGCCGCGCAGCATCGCGGCGCTGATGCCGGCATTGATGACGGCGTTGGCAACGGCGCCGGCCAGGGCGTCGTGGCGGATGATCGCCTGCGCCGACGCCGCCGCGCGGGCGTCCGTCACCGCCGGCGTCCGTGCGCGCGGCGCGCGGCGATGAAGTGGTACAAGTGCTGGTGATCCAGGGGCACGGCGTCTCCACGAAGCGTACAGTAGTAATACTGTATTGCTGCCGCGTCCCGCGCAAGCCGTGTCGCGCGCGGTCGATCGCCACCCGGTCGGCCGGTGCTTGACAAACCCGACTAGTTTGATGACGATTGAACTCATGAGCATGGAGCGATCGCAGGCCCTCCTCTCGGAGAAGCAGTTCGAGGCCGTGGCGAAGGCCCTGGCCGACCCGCGCCGGATGGCCATCCTCGAGTCCATCGGCGGCGAGCGCGAGTGCCCCTGCCAGCACCTGGTGGGCCGGTTCAAGGTCTCGAAGGGCACCATCTCGCATCACATGAAGGAACTGAGCCAGGCCGGCCTCATCACGATCCGCAAGGAAGGGACGTACGTCTTCTATGAACTCCGTCGCGAAGTGCTGGCGGCCTACACGGCCGAGCTGCTGCGGCGCGTGGCGCGGACAGGCTAGGCCTGTAACCGCGGGGCAGGTGCAGGCGTCTTTTTTTTGAGATGAAAGTTCAACGGTTGTAGAACTGTCGTACGAAGGTCAACGCCGAAGCAAGGAGTACTCCGCATGTCGCCCACGTCCTTCGCCTCCCGTCGCGGAGTCGCTTCACTCGCCCTGATCCTCTCGGTACTCGGCACCGGCGTGCTGCTCGTGGCCTGGAAGCGACACGCCGGCGCGGGTGCCGCCGTCGCCCCGGCCGCCGAGCCGGTCGAGCTCGTCACGGTCGCCACCGCCGTGCCGCGTGAACACCGCGCCACCACCACCGCCATCGGCACCGTCCTGGCGCTCCAGTCCATCACGCTGCGCACCGAACTCGCCGGCACCGTGCGCCACGTGGCACTCGTGTCGGGTGCCGTCGTCGCCCCCGGCACGGTGCTCGTGGCGCTCGACGTCTCCGTCGAGCGCGCCGAGCTCGCGGCGGCGCGGGCGCAGGCGGACCTGGCCGCGACGACGCTCGGACGGCTCGAACGGCTCCGGACGCACCAGGCCACGAGCCAGGAGGAAGTCGACCAGGCTCGCGCGCAGCGCGACGTCGCCTTCGCCCGCATCGCGCAGATCGAGGCGGCGATCGCCAAGAAGACGATCCGGGCACCGTTCCGCGCGCGGGTCGGCATCGCCGACGTGCATCCCGGCCAGTACCTCAACGAAGGCACCCAGCTCACCACGCTGCAGGGCGTCGCGGAGACGGTGCACGTGGACTTCGAGGTCTCGCAGGCCGTGGCCGCCGCGCTGCACGAGGGCGCGAGGGTGGCGGTCGCCACCGGCGACGGCGAGGCGCCGCTCGAGGCGCGGGTCGTCGCCATCGACGCGCGGGTCGACCCGACCACGCGCAACGCCACCGTCCGCGCCCGCCTGGCCGGCGGCCGCACGCCGCCATCGCCCGGCTCCTCGGTGCGCGTGGAAGTCCCGGTGGGCGGGCCGGTCACCGCGCTCGCGGTCCCCGTGAGCGCGCTGCGGAAGGGCCCGGCCGGCGATCACGTGTGGGTCGTGGCCGCCGACAGCACCGGCACGACGCGCGCGCACGCCCGCACGGTGCGGAGCGGCCCGGTCATCGGCGACACCGTGCTCATCGTCGCGGGCCTCGAGCCCGGTGAGCAGGTGGCCGCGTCCGGCAGCTTCAAGCTGCGCGAATCCCTGAAGGTCGAGGCGCAGTCCGCGTCGGCGGCGCCCGCCGTCGCCCAGCAGTAGTCGAGAGGAGACCCAGCCATGCGCCGCTTCACGGACGTGTTCATCAAGCACCCGGTCCTCGCCATCGTGGTGAACCTGGTGATCCTGCTGGTGGGCTGGCGCGCGCTCGCCAACCTGCCGGTGCAGCAGTACCCGAAGATCGAGAGCTCCTCGGTCCTGATCACGACCGTGTACACCGGCGCGAGCGCCGAGACCGTGCGCGGCTTCCTCACGACGCCGATCGAGCGCGTCGTGTCGGCGATCAGCGGCGTCGACTACATCGAGTCGACGAGCCGCGCCGGCATCAGCACCGTCACGGTCCACCTCAAGC
>DASUOW010000094.1:0-2322 GCA_036276435.1 Gemmatimonadales bacterium | reverse complement strand
CCACGGCGGCCGAGCGGCTCCGCGCCGCGGGCGCGCTCATCGCCTGCAAGACGAACCTCGACGAGTTCGCCATGGGCTCGAGCACCGAGAACTCGGCGTTCGGCCGCGTGAAGAACCCCATCGACCTCGAGCGCGTGCCCGGCGGCTCCTCCGGCGGCTCGGCAGCCCTCGTCGCGGCGGGTGTGGTGCCGGCGGCGCTGGGATCCGAGACGGGCGGGTCGGTGCGCCAGCCCGCCAGCTTCTGCGGCGTCGTGGGCGTGAAGCCGACGTACGGCCGCGTGAGCCGGTACGGCCTCGTCGCGTTCGGCTCCTCGCTCGACTGCATCTCGGTGTTCGGCCGCACGGTGTCGGATGCCGCGAAGGTGCTCGGCACCATCAGCGGGCACGACCCGCGCGATGCCACCTCGGCGCCGCGCGCGCCGCTGTCCGGCGCGGTGCCGCATCTGGCCGACCTGAAGGGCATGCGCATCGGGCTGCCGCGCGAGTACTTCCCGGCGGACCTTGACCCCGGCATCCGTGCGGCGCTCGACCGCACGGCGGCGACGCTCAAGGCGCACGGCGCCGAGCTCTGCGAGGTGTCGCTGCCGCACACGAAGTACGCGGTGCCGACGTACTACATCATCGCCCCCGCCGAGGCGGCGTCGAACCTGGCGCGCTACGACGGCGTGCGGTACGGCCTCAGGAAGCTGGAGCACGGCGACGGCGTCGGCGCGCTCTACCAGCAGACGCGCGGCGCGGGCTTCGGTCCCGAGGTGCGCCGGCGCATCCTGATCGGCACCTACGTGCTGAGCGCCGGCTACTACGACGCGTACTACCGGAAGGCGCAGGCCGTCCGGGCGCTGCTCGCCGCCGACTTCCGCAACGCCTTCGCAGGCGGCGTGGACCTGCTGCTCACGCCCACGACGCCGTCGCCGGCGTTCAAGGCGGGGGAGAAGGCCAATGACCCGGTGGCGATGTACTACTCGGACATCTTCGTGTGCGGGATCAGCCTGGCCGGCCTGCCCGCGCTCAGCGTGCCCGTGGGCCGGAGCGAGGGGCTGCCGATCGGCGCGCAGCTCATCGCGCCGGAGTTCGAGGAGGACCGGATGCTCGCGGTGGCCCAGGTGCTCGAGCGCGCGCTGGACGGCGCGGCGGAGGTGCGCTGATGACATGGGAATGCGTGATCGGCCTCGAGGTGCACGTGCAGCTCGCCACGCGCACCAAGATGTTCTGCGCCCAGGCGAACGCGTTCGGGCACGAGCCGAACAGCCTGATCGATCCCTACACGCTGGGCCTCCCCGGCGCGCTCCCCGTGCCGAATGCGGAGGCCGTGAAGCTCGGCACCCGCGCGGCGCTCGCGCTCGGGTGCACCGTGCATCCGGTGAGCATCTTCGCCCGCAAGCACTACTTCTATCCCGACCTGCCGAAGGGCTACCAGATCTCCCAGTTCGAGGAGCCGCTGGCGACCGGTGGGCAGGTGTGGATCGATTCGCCCGAGCGCGGACGCATCGCCATCGGCGTCACGCGGCTCCACCTCGAGGAGGACGCCGGCAAGTCGTTGCATGACCGGCTGCCGGGCCGCACGGCGGTGGACCTCAATCGCGCCGGTGTGCCGCTCGCCGAGATCGTCAGCGAGCCCGACCTCAGGAGCCCCGCCGAGGCGCGCGCCTACCTCACGCTGCTGCGGCAGCTGCTGGTGTACGCGGGCGTGTCGGACTGCAGCATGGAGAAGGGCACGCTGCGTGTGGACGCCAACATCTCCATCCGCCGTCCCGGCGACCCGAAGCTCGGCACCAAGACCGAGGTGAAGAACCTCAACAGCTTCGCCAACGTCGAGAAGGCTCTCGAGGTGGAGCTGGCGCGCCAGATCGGCGTGCTGGAGCAGGGCGGCGCCATCCGGCAGGTCACGCTGCTCTTCAACGCGGGCAGCGGCACGACGCGCGAGATGCGCTCCAAGGAAGGCAGCAACGACTACCGGTATTTCCCCGATCCGGACCTGCCGCCACTCGTGCTCGAGCCGGCGTGGATCGAGGAGCAGCGCGCGGCGCTGCCGGAGTTGCCCGATGCGAAGCGCGAACGCTTCGCGACCCAGTTCGGGCTGCCGGTGTACCACGCTGCGACGCTCTGCGCGGAGCGTCCGGTGGCGGACTACTTCGAGGGCGCGGTCGAGGCGGGCGCCGAGCCAAAGGCTGCGGCCGACTGGATCCTCGAGACGGTGCTCACCGACTACAACGCGTCGGGTGCATTCCCCGTGGCGCCCGAGCGCCTGGCCGCGCTCACCGCGCTGGTGAAGGATGGCACCGTAAGCAAGCAGGCCGCCAAGCAGGTCTACGGGGAGCTCGC
>DASUOW010000093.1:0-8366 GCA_036276435.1 Gemmatimonadales bacterium | reverse complement strand
CTCTTCCTCGGGCTGCTGCGCGCCGTGCGCGACGGAAAGCTGTGGGGCTACGGCCTCGTGGCGCTCATCACGGGCCTCGCGCTGATCAGCCCGCACTACCAGCTCACGTACTACCTGCTCGTGGCGGCGGGCTTCTGGACCCTCTACCTCGTCTTCGCGGCGGAAGGACATCCGGAGGGCCCGGCGCGCCTCGTTGCGCTGGCGGGAAGTCTCGGCGCCGTACTGCTGGGCCTCGCCATCTCGGCGATCCAGGCGCTGCCGTTCCTCAGCTACCTCCCGTATGCCGCGCGCGGCACCAATCAGGGCTGGGAATACGCCACCGCCTTCGCGCTCCCGGTCGAGGAGCTCATGACCACGGTGCTGCCCGAGTTCAACGGCATCCTCGAGCAGTACTGGGGCCAGAACTTCTTCAAGCTGCACAGCGAATATCTCGGGGCCGTGGTGGTCCTGCTGGCCGTGCTCGGTATGGGCGACCGTGTCCGCGGGTCGCTGCGCTGGATCCTCCTGGGCATCGCCGGGTTCTTCCTGCTGGTCGCCTTCGGGGGTCACACGCCGTTCTACCGGCTGTGGTACGAGGTGATGCCCCTCATGAAGAAGGTGCGCGCGCCCGGCATGGCGTTCTTCCTCCCCGCCATGGTGGTCGCGGTGCTCGCGGCGTTCGGCGTCGACCGGCTGCTGCGTGGAGACGTGTCCCGCCGCGCGCTCTTCGTACCGCTGGGCGTCCTGGGCGGCCTGGCCGTGTTGGGCGCCGTGGGCGTGCTGCAGGCCGTCGCCGAGGCGCTGGCGAAACCGGAACAGATGAACACCGTCGTGAGCAATGCCGGCACGCTGCAGGGCGGATCCGTCCGGCTTCTGGCCGTGCTGCTGGCGGGCGGCGGCGTGCTCTGGGGGGTGTGGGCCGGGAAGCTCAGGGGCGACGTGGCGGCCGGGGCGCTGGCCTTCGTGGTCGCGGCCGACCTGTGGGGCATCGACCGCAAGTTCTTCGACTTCAGCGCGCCCGCGAGCGAGCTCTACGCCGACGACGCGCTCATCACGAAGCTCCGGGAGACGAAGCCGCCGTTCCGCGTGTTCGACGTGCCGGGACGCGGGGGCGTCTACGACGGCTCGTGGCTCATGGCGCACCGGGTGCAGGGTGTCTTCGGCTACCACGGCAACGAGGTGCGATTCTACGATGAGCTGTGGGGCGGGAAGAACCAGTGGACCAACCTCGCGAACCCGAACCTGTGGAACCTCTTCGCGGTGCGCTATCTCCTGCTGCGCGAGCCGCAGGCGCTGCCGGGGTTCCACCAGGTCGGGGGCCCGATGACCACGACGGCGGGCGCACCGGCCCACCTCTACGAGCGGGACACGATCCCGGCCTACGCGCGCGTGATCGGCGCGGCGGCGAAGGTGCCCGAGGCCCAGGTCGTCCCGACGGTCATCGATCAGCGCTTCCCGATCGACGACGTGGTCGTGTTCGCCGACACCGCGTCGGTGCAGCCCGCGGCGCTGCCGGGCGGTGCGCTGCCGCCGAGACCCGCGGTGCAGGCGACCGTGGCGGACTGGGAGCCCGGCCGCATGCGCATCACGCTCGACGGCACGGCGCCGGCCACGACCTACCTGCTCGTGAGCGAGACCTGGTATCCCGACTGGCACGCCACCGTCGACGGCCGGGACGCGCCGGTGCATCGCGCCGACCACGCCGCCATCGGCATCGAGCTGCCGGCGGGGGCGAAGGAGGTGCAGCTGTCGTTCGCGTCGCCTGCGTATCGTACGGGCAAGCTGGTCACGCTGGTGGCCACGCTGCTCACGCTCGGACTGCTTGCCTCGCCACTCTGGTGGCGCCGGAGCCCGGTGGATGCTTGAACGCGCCCTCGTCGTCATCCCGACGTACAACGAGCGGGTGAACCTCCCCATCATCGTGCCGCAGGTCCTGGAGCAGGACCCGCGGCTCGAGGTGCTCGTGGTGGACGACAACTCGCCCGACGGCACCGGCCGGCTCGCCGACGAGCTCGCCGAGGGCAACCCGCGCGTGCACGTGCTGCACCGGCCGAACAAGGAGGGACTCGGTCGCGCCTACCTGGCGGGCTTCCGCTGGGCGCTCGAGTGCGACTTCGACCTCGTCCTCGAGATGGACGCCGACCGCTCGCACGACCCGAAGTACCTGCCGGCGCTGCTCGCGGCGACGCAGGAGGCGGAGGTGATCATCGGCTCGCGCTACAAGAACGGCGTAAACGTCATCAACTGGCCGATGTCGCGCCTGCTGCTATCGTACTTCGCGAACAAGTATGCGCACTGGGTGACGGGCCTGCCGCTCAGCGACGCCACGGGCGGGTTCAAGTGCTTCCGCAGCGTGGTGCTGCGCTCCATCGACCTCGACGCCGTGCGGTCGAACGGCTACGCGTTCCAGATCGAGATGAGCTTCCGGGCGTGGAAGAAGGGGTTCCGCCTCGCCGAGGTGCCGATCGTCTTCACCGACCGGGTGGAGGGGCAGAGCAAGATGAGCAAGAAGATCGTGCGCGAGGCGGTGTGGATGGTCTGGTGGCTGCGCATCGAGTCCCTGTTCGGCAAGCTCAAGTGAGCGGCGCGACGGTACACAAGATGACGGGGTCGGGGAACGACTTCGTCGTGCTGGACGGACGGACACACGCGCTCGCCGACTGGCCGGTGGCGCGCATCACGGCCGCCTGCGACCGGCGCACGGGGGTCGGCGCCGACGGGCTCGTGCTGCTGGCGCCCGAGGCGCCGGGCACGGTGCGGATGCACTTCTACAATGCCGACGGCTCGCGGGCGGCGATGTGTGGCAACGCGGCCCTCTGCAGCACCCGCTTCGCGGCGCGCGTGGGGATGGCCGCGGGCGAGATGACCCTCGCCACCGACGCCGGGCCGATCGTGACGCGCTGTGTCGGCGACGGGGACCTGGCCGAGATCCGCTTCGGCCACCTCGCGCTCCCGTGTGCGGTACCGGCCATCGCCCCGCAGGCTGGGGAGCGCGAGCTGTTCTTCGGGCTCGTCGGCGTGCCGCACCTCGTGGTGCTCGTCGATGACGTGACGAAGGTGGACATCGAGGGTCGCGGCCGCGAGCTCCGCCACCATCCGGCGCTGGGCGAGGCGGGCGCCAACGCGAACTTCGTGAGTGCGCCGACGGCGCCGGGCGCGCCGTGGCTCATCCGGACCTTCGAGCGCGGCGTCGAGGGGGAGACGCTGGCGTGCGGCACCGGCACCATCGCCGCCGCGATCGGGCTCGCCGCCCGCAGGCACGGCACGCTGCCGATGACCTTTCGGAGCTGGGGCGGGTATCCGCTGGTCGTCTCCGGGCAGCTCGCCGCGGAGTCGGCCGACGACGTCTGGCTGCGGGGCCAGGGGCGGCTGGTGTTCACGGCGGAGCTGGAGGGCCTGGAATGACGATGCGGAAGGCGGTGACTGCGTCGGAACGGCTGCAGGAGGCCAGGGAGGAGCTGCGGCTCTATCGCTGGCTCTGCGACGTGACGCTCGCCGTGTGGCGTCCGGCCGCCGCCGTCCAGCCTGTCGTGGTGACGCCGCGTACCGAGCCTGAACCGGCCGGGCCGTGGCCGCTGTGGCAGCCGGCCTGGCACCACGAGCGCTGCCGCCCGGTGGTGCTCAAGGCGTAGCGGCCGCCGGTCCCTTGTAGACGATCCCGTCCTTCATCACCCACTTCACATCCTCGAGCGTGGTCACGTCCTGCAGCGGGTCGCCGGCGACGCCGATCAGGTCGGCGAACTTGCCGTAGCCGACGACGCCCCGGTCGCTGACCCCAAGGACGTCCGCCGCGTAGGCGGTGGCCCCACGGATGGCCTCGATGGGGCGCATGCCTCGCTTCACGCGGACGGCGAACTCGCGCGCGTTCTCGCCGTGCGGAAACACCCCGGCATCGGTGCCGAAGGCGATCCTGAGGCCGCCCTTGAGCGCCATGCCGAAGCTCTGGGCCATGCCTTGGCGCACGGTGCGGAACTTCGCCCGGATGGCCGGGGGCATGCCGAGCGTATCGGTGGCGTCGGGCAGGTACAGGTTGGGGATGTACCA
Organism: Gemmatimonadales bacterium; assembly: GCA_036276435.1. Classification (GTDB taxonomy): domain Bacteria; phylum Gemmatimonadota; class Gemmatimonadetes; order Gemmatimonadales; family GWC2-71-9; genus JAGGAG01. Next base: position 4,343 of record DASUOW010000093.1, on the reverse strand, counting down.
GGTGCCTTGCTGCTTGAGCACCCGGACCGCCTCGTCGGTGAGCAGGGAGCCGTGCTCGATCGACGTCACGCCGGCCCTGGCGGCGGCGATCATGCCCTCCGGACCGTGGGCGTGGGCCGCCACCTTCGCGCCATGGCGCGCGGCCTCCTCGACCACGGCACGGAGCTCCTCGGCCGTCATCTGCTGGGCCCCGACCGACCCCTCGAACGAGAAGACGCCCGCGGTCGCGCAGACCTTGATGACCCGGGCACCATGCTTCAGCTGGTAGCGCACCGCGCGGACCGCTGCGTCAACGCCGTCGGCCACGCCGTCCTCGGGGGCCAGCTCCAGCACGCCCGGGGCGAATCCGGTGACGTCGCAGTGGCCACCGGTGATCCCGATCGAGTGCCCGGCGGGCACCACCCGCGGACCGCCGATCGCCCCGGTCGCGAATCCACGGGCCAAGGCGACGTCCGCGAAGCCGTGGGAACCGACGTCGCGGACGGTGGTGAAGCCGGCCAGCAGGGTCTTCCGGCCGTTGATGACGCCTCGCACGGCGAGATCCCCGGCCGTCCGCGTGACGGGCTCGGTGGCCCAGTCGGGGCCGTTCTCGAACGTCAGGTGGGTGTGCAGGTCGATGAGGCCGGGCAGCAGCGTCAGGTTGCCCAGGTCGACGACCGGGTAATCGGGCGAGACCTTCTTCGGGTTGATCCCGGCGATCCGGCCGCTGTCGACGAGGATCACGGCCGGGCTCACGTAGACGCCCTTGTCGACGTCCAGGTAGCGGGCGGCCCGGACCAGGACGGGCCGCGCATTGTCGGCCGTGGGCGCCGCGGGCTGCTGGGCATCAAGGGCGGCGGCGCCGGTCAGGGCGAGGACCAGCGCGAGCATCGGGCGGAGCATGGGACAGGCCTTGGGCTGGGGAAGCGGTCGCCAAAGAGGCAGCCGGGACGGCCGTGCGTCAAGGCGATCGGTCCGACGGGCGCAGCACGGGGCGTGGTGTGTCGTTGGTGTCGTCAGTCTGCCGGTGCTGGTCCGTGTCGCTCCAACTCGCGTGAAATCGGTGGGATAGGGGACGTGGCTGTGGACATCCGTGGTTTCCCACACTTATCCACCTCGCCACTTAACATAATACATCTTATACGAAGCTGACGACTGGGCGTGAACAGGCCGCCCAGAGCAGCCTCCCGACCCGCCGATCGGTTGGTTCCGCACCGGTCACCGGCGGCACTCCACACGATGGCGGTCTCCACAAACCGTTGTGAAGCATCGCGATGCGCCGTCTCACCTCATGTGGATACAACGCAAAACCGGCCGGACTCGCGTGGAGTCCAGCCGGTTCGTCGCGCTCGATCGACTGCTGTTCGCGCTACAGCTGGCCCTTCGTCAGCTCCGCCAGCCGGACCTTGGCTTCCGTGAGCGCCGGCGTCTTCTCGTACTTGGCGATGAGCTCCCGGTAGGCCTTCGCCGCCTCGTCCGGCTTCCCCGCCTGCGTCCACGCCCGGCCGGCATCGATCAGGTACTGGGCCTTGAGGAAGTCGACCTCCGCGGCGTTCGCGGCAGCCAAGTAGGCCGCGGCGGCCTCCGCCGGCTTCTTCGTGTTCTCGAGCGCCACGCCGAGCAGCGCCTGGGTCTGGGCCACGTAGCCCTTCGGGTTCGTGGCGGCGAACTCCCGAAGCCCCACCACGGCCAGCTCGGCCTGGTTGTTCAGCAGTCGGACCTGGTTCAGGCTCAGGACCGCCTCGGTGCCTGCCCGGGTGCCCTTGTAGGTCGTCGAGACCTTCTGGAGCTCGCTGGCGGCCAGCGGCAGGTTGCCGGATTCCGCGGCCTGACGGGCCCCCTGAAGGGCGCGGGCGGCGAACTCCTCCTTGCGGGTCGAGCTCGAGTTGACGAACCAGACGGCCGCGGCGATCACGGCGATACCGCCGATCACGCCGCCGAGGATGCGGGGATTCTGGAGCCACGCCGGCATGGCGGCGGGGGTCGCCGGTGCGACCGGCGTCGGAGCGGCCGAAGCCGCCTTGGTCGGAGCAGTCGTAGTCGTAGCCATAGCCTTCAAACCTAGACGGCTTGCTGGGGTGACGCCAGCAGGACGCCCACCCGGCCGGCCGGCAGGGCCTCGCCCAGCTCCGCGAGGATCCGGGCCACCTCGGCACGGCTCACCTTGGTACCCGGGCCGGCGAGCGTCACCTGCTCGAGCGTGGCATGCGCCAGCAGCACGGGCAGCGCCGTGAAGCCGACGATGCCGGGTCCGGCGCCGTCGGACTCAAGCCGCATGCAGTAGCGGGTGGCGGTGTCCAGGTCCCGCCGCGCGAGGGCCACCACGGCCTCTCGGGCGACGCCCGCGGGCAGGAAGTGACGTCCCTCCCCTTCGTCGTCCGCCGAGTCCTTGAGGATGTTCACCAGCTGCAGCGCCTCGCCGAAGGCCGGCGCGTCGCGGCGCAGGTCGGCCGCTGCCGGGGCGAGCGACGGACGCGCGTGCAGGAAGAGCTCGGTGAGCATCTCACCCACGATGCCCGCCACGGCGTAGCAGTAGGCGCGCAGGTCGTCGAGATCCCGGAGCGCCATGCCCGTGCCCCCGGCCCGCCCCACGAAGGCCGCCATGCGGTGCGTCGTGCGAGCCGTGTGGACGGCGATGAGCCTCCAGGCGGCCGGGTCGAGTCCCAGCGCCGCGTCGAAGATCGCGGGCAGTTCGCGCATCAGCTCGGCGTAGCCCGCATGGGCGGTGGGCGGATCAGCCCTCCAGCGGGCCGCGAGCCGTTCCGCCTCGTCGAGGGTGGGCCGCCCCAGCAGCCGCTCGAAGCGGGCGAGCTCCGCCAGCTTCTCCTCGCGCGTCAGCCCCGTGGCATCCTCGATGGTGTCGGCCACCCGGAACAGCAGGTACGCCACCGTCACCTCGCAGCGCGTCGGCTCGTCGAGGAACGGGATGGTGAGCGCGAAGGTGCGGCTCGTCTGCTGGAGGAGTCGCTCGAGCAGCGGCGGAGTGGAGATGGCGGTCTCCCGAGGCGGCCGGCACGGCGTCAACGGCACGTGCAAGGCGTTGGGCGGAAACGATTTCAGGAGGGAATCTACGCCAGTGGGCGGGCGTGAAGGAAGGCGTCCGCACCAAGCCGGCGTGCCGGGTTCTGCGGCCACGCCGGAAGAGCCGGGCGCGCCGTCAGGTCGGCATCCGGCCAAGGCTCTGCTGGAGCTCCTGCGCCCGCTGCAGGTGCCGCTGCAGCACGGGAGAGCTCTCCTGGATGTGCTGCTTGATCTGCTCGTTCTTCGTGCTCTGCTCGGCCTGCTTCGCGAACTCGATCACCTGCTGGTGCATCGCCACCTGCTGGTCGATGTACGTGCGGTCGAACTGCTCACCCGTCGGCGTCGACGCCAGCGTCGTCGAGTCGCGCGTCGCGGCCACGCTGATGGGATGATCCTTGGGAGTCTGCGGCGCGATGTTCAGCGACTTCGCGAGCTTCATGACCTTCACGTGGGACTGATGATGGTCGCGCGTCATCATGCGGCCGTAGTCCTTCACCTGCGGACTGGCGGCCTTCTTCATCGCCACCGCACCCGAGGCGCTGTCGGCCATGTCGGCCCGATCGAGCACCGCGAGGATGGTGGCATCGGAAAGCTGCTGCCCCTCCGCGCCCGTTGCGGCCGCCCACTGGGCGGCCGCGCTGGGCTCGTAGGAGTATCCGGCCGCGGACGGGCCGGACGCCTGCGGCGTCGTAGTGGTAGTGCCGGTGCCCGACGAGCCGGGGTCGCTCGTCGTGCTCGAGCTGCTCGACGAATTGGGGCTCGTCGTGGTGCTGCCGCTCGGGTCGCCGGTGGTGCTGCCGGTGCTCGGCGACGTCGTGGTAGTGCTGCCGCTCGACCAGCCGCTGTTGTCCGGCGAGTTCGACGACGTGCTCGTGGAGCTCGACGGATTGCTCGTCGTACTCGCCGTGTCGCGCGGCATCATCGTCGTGTCGCGTTGCATCATCGTCGTGTCGCGCTGGCCCGACCACGACGTGTCGGCGCGTCCGGTCTGCATCCGTGTCGTGTCCTGCTCCATCGCCTGCTCGCCCGTCGTGGTATCGTCTTCACTGTTGCGCGCACACGCGGCTCCGGCCATGAGAGCCATCGAGAGTGCGGCGATCAGTGCCATGCGTCTGTCCTTCCCCCGCATTGCGTCCTCCTCGGTTCGGGGTCAATCCCACGGTACCCCGGCTCGTGGCACGGGTGCCCGTCGGTGTCATGATTCCATGCAACGCAGCGCGCCCGGCGAAGGGAGCTTCACCGGGCGCACCGTATCATTGCTGCCGCCCCGCTCAGCGCGGCGCGGTCGTGCCACTCCGCGTCGAACGCGAGGTGTCGCGGGTGGTGCCCGTCCGGCCGGTGGT
>DASUOW010000092.1:0-9310 GCA_036276435.1 Gemmatimonadales bacterium | reverse complement strand
GCGCACACACGACGAGGGTCAGTGGGGTGAACCAGACCGCGTAGCGATCGGCGAGGCGCTGCAGCGGGGCCTTGCCCGCCTGCGCGTTCCGCACCAGGTCGACGATGCGCGCGTACTGGCTCTCGCCGGCGCGGGCGGTCGCCCGCACCGTGAGGGGGCCCTCGATGTTCGCCATGCCGCTCAGCAGCAGCGTGCCCGTCTCGGCCACGCGGGGCACGGGCTCGCCGGTGATCGCCTTCGTGTCCACGTGCGAGCGGCCCTCGAGCACCACCGCGTCGGCCGGGACGAGCTCGCCGGGGCGCACCAGCAGGTGGTCGCCGGTCGCGATGGCATCGGCGGGGATGTCGTCGAGGTGCTCGCCGCGCCAGCGATGCGCCACCCGCGGCGCCTGCGCCTCCAGCTCGCGCACCGCGGCCGACGCGCGTCCCTCGGCGAGGCGCTCGAGCGCCTCGCCGCCCGTCTGCATGAGCACGACGATGAGCCCGGGCAGCGGGTCGGCGACGGCGTAGGCGGTGAGGATGGCGAGGGTGGCGACGATGTCCGCCGCGAACTGCCCGCGCAGCATGCCGCGCGCGGTGTGCAGGACGACGGGCGTCCCCGTGAGCAGCAACCCCGCCATCCAGATGCCGATGGCGGGGTGGGGGAGCAAGCCGGACCGCGCGAACAGTCCGGCGGCGATGAAGACGAGCGCGGCCGCCGGGAGCAGGGCGGCGCGCAGGCGGGGGGTCACGCCGTCTGCGCGGTCCGGACCTGGGGTGCTTCCTTCGCGTCCTTGAGCTGGCGCAGCGAGAAGCCGACCCCGCGCACCGTCTGGATGAGCTGCCCGCCGCAGGCCTGCATCAGCTTGCGCCGCAGGTTGCCCACGTGCACGTCGACCACGTTGCTCTCGGGGTCGAAGTGCATGTCCCAGACCTTCTCGAGCAGCTGCGTCCGGCGCACCACTTCCTCCGGGTGCAGCAGGAAGTACTCGAGCAGCTGGAACTCCTTCGGCGTCAGGTCGAGCGGCTTCTCGTTGGCCAGCGCGATGTGGCGCAGCCGATCGAGCGTCAGCGGCCCGTAGCGCAGCACCTCCAGGCGCTCGGCGCCGCCGCGGCGCACCAGCGCGCGGATGCGGGCGAGCAGCTCGTCGAAGCGGAAGGGCTTCGAGAGATAGTCGTCGGCGCCGCTGTCGAGGCCCCGGACGATGTCCTCCACCGCGTCGCGCGAGGTCAGCATCAGGATGGGCGTGTTGCGCCCCTCCCGGCGGAGCTCCTGCGCCACCTGGAAGCCGTTCTTCTTGGGCAGCACGACATCGAGCAGCACCACGTCGTACTGATAGACATGAGCGAGCATCGTGGCTTCCTCGCCGTCCGCGGCGATGTCCACGACGTAGCCTTCTTCGCGAAGGCCCTGCTCGATGAATCCTGCGACCTTCCGGTCGTCCTCGACCACGAGAACCTTCATCGCCCCGTGTCCTCAGTTGAATGGTTCGGGTGCAATGTGGTGAAGCCGTGGTGAAGGCTCACCCAACCAATTATGAAGCCGCCCTTAAGATGGGGGGTCCTGCGGGAGGCGCAAGATGAACCGGCCGCCGCCGCCCGGGTTGGCGTCGGCGTAGAGGTCGCCGTTCAGCAGCCGGGCGAGGCGGCGGGAGAGGGGCAGCCCCAGCCCGATGCCGCGCGCCTCCTCGCCGGCCTTGGTGACGTAGATGTCGAAGATCGACTCGAGTTCGCTGGCCGGGACGCCCGGACCGTCGTCCTCGACCTGGAAGATCACCCAGCCGTCGTCCGCCCGGATGCGGATGCGCACGTCGGACGAGGGTGGGGCGTGGCGGACCGCGTTGTTGAGGACGTTGCCCAGGATCTGCTCGACGCGCATGGAGTCGGTGTGCAGCGTGATCGAGCGATCCTCGGCCAGCACGTCGATGCGGATCTCGCGCGCCACGGCGGCCGGGGTCACGTGGCTCGCCGCGCGCCGCGCGACGGCCACCGGATCGAGTGCCTGCACGTTCGGCTTGAGGCGATGCTCGTCGAGCCGGCTGAGGTCGAGCAGGTCGTTGATCAGCGAGGCCGCCTGGTTGGCCGAGTCGAGCACCTCGTAGGCCGCGCGCGGCACGTCGCCCGGCTCCTTCCGCCGCACCAGCATCTCGGCCCAGCCGTAGACGCCCGCGATGGCGTTGCGCAGCTCGTGGTTGATCATCGCGAAGAAGCGCTCGCGCGCCCGCTGCAGCTGCTGCACTTCCTCGATGAGCCGGGCCGACTCGCCGTGCAGGCGCGCGTTCTCCACCGCCGCCGCCGCCTGGGCCGCGAGCAGCAGCGCGACGTACTCGTCCTCCGCCGTGAAGAGCCCGCCCCCGAGCTTCTCCGTGAGGTAGAGATTGCCGAACACCCCCCGCCGGCCGATGATCGGCACCCCGAGGAAGGAGTGCATGGGCGGATGGTGGGGAGGGAAGCCGTAGGAATCGGGGTGCTTCGCGAGGTCCGGCAGGCGCACGACCGTGGCCTCGCGGATCACGAGCCCGAGGATGCCGTGTCCCTTGGGCGGCGCGCCGATGCGCTTGCGCTCGTCGGCGGTCATGCCGGTGGTGGTGAAGCTCTCGAGCAGGCGGCCGTCCTGCGCCAGCACCCCGAGCGCGGCGTAGCGGGCCCCGATGAGGTCGACGGCGATCTCGGTGACCTTCTGCAGCACGCGCTCGAGCGAGACCTCGGTGGAGAGCATGAGGCTCGCGGCGAGCAATCGCTCGAGGCGGAGTTGCGTGGTCGGCGTGTGGTCGGCGTCCATGGGCGGAAGCATCGCCTGCGACTGCGGGGCGCCGCAAGGAGAACTTCGGCAAGCCTTCACATTCGCTTCAGGCCGGCGGTGCGAGAGTGCAGGCCAAGGGAGGCGAGATGCGATGACAAAGATCGTGGTGGCCACGACGCTTCAGGACAACTGCCGCACCCCCGTTCGCACGGCGGTCGAGCTTGCGGCACGACTGGGCGGCGAACTGACCGTGCTGGGGTCCGTGCCGGGGCTCGTCCCCGGGGCGGCGGCATGGCCCGGCCACCCGGCGCTCGAGCAGGTGCAGGCGTGGGTATCCGACGTGCTGCCGGCCGACGCGCCCGCGCCGCGCGTGGCCGCCCGCGGGGGACTGCCCGGCGTGGAGATTCCGCGCTTCGCGGACGAAGTGAACGCGGACCTGCTCGTGGTGGGCAAGTGCGACGCGTCCGGTGCCGGCACGCTCGCCGACGCCGTGCTGCGCCGCAGCCGGAAGCCGTGCCTGGTGCTGCCGTGCGCGTGGGAGAAGCTCACGCCGATCGTCGTCGCGCTGGACGGGTCGGAGCGGGGGTTCCAGGTGCATCAGGCGGCGAGCGAGATCGCCGACCGCATGCGCGTGCCGGTGCAGACCGTGACCGTCGACGCCCCCGAGCGCGACGGGGCGACGGCCGGCCCGAGCGGGCGCAGCCTGCGCCTGCTGTCCCGCGTGCAGGCGCTCGCCCCGCGGAACAACGGCGCCGCCGCGTTCAAGCTCGATAGGCCCACGCTGCACATCCGCGCCGGCGACGTGGTGCGTGAAGTCCTCGCCGAAGTCGCCGAAGTCGGCGCCGGGATCCTGGCGGTTGGCTGGCGCTGGGGCGGCCCCTCCGATCGCATCCCGGCCGGCAGCGTGGGACGTCGCCTCGCGCTCGAGGCGCCCTGCGGAGTCCTCGCCATACCGCTGTAAGGAGGTCGGCATGGGATCGCTCACCGTTCGCCGGAACTGCGGGACCCTGGACCGGGCGGTGCGACTCGTGCTCGGCATCGTGCTGCTCGGGCTCTACGGGGCCCTCGAACCCCCCGGCCGCTACCTCACGCTGCTCGGCCTGCCCCTCATCGCCACGGCGATCACCGGCTTCTGCCCGCTCTACACGCTGCTCGGCATCTCCACCCTGGGACACGGGAGGGACCCATGAGCGTCCTGTCGGTGGAGCTCGAGCGCGACCTCGCGCGCGAGAGCACGCTGCTGCCGATCCTGCGCCGGCTGCACGACGGCTGGCTGACCGAGGTGCGCACCGAGATCGGCGCCGCCCTCATGCCGCACGCCACGCCGTGGCAACGCTTCTCCGCGGTACGCTACCTCGACACGGTGTTCCAGCTCCGCCTGCGCCGCGAGTCGGATGCGGTCGACGCCGTCGCCTACGTCGCCGCCCCGCGCCACGGCACCGCGCTCATGGCCACGGCCCAGATGCTCGACCTCCTGCGGGTCGAGATCGGCGAGTTGTCGCAGTCGCCGGTGAGCCAGCAACTCGTGCCGACGCTGCTGCACGCCTTCCTGCAGCAACTCGAGCACTGGTGCGCCGACATCGAGGTGGCGCTCGGCTGGATCCGGCGCGACACGCTCGCGCCAGAGACGCTGGAGAAGTTCCTGTACGTGAGCGACGACCTGGTGCTGCCATCGCTCGATTGAGGGAGATGACCCGATGACCGACCTGCTGCTCGACCCCTGGGCGGAAGCCGTGGACGAGTTCCCGCTGCTCGCCACCGACGAGGCCAAGCTGCGCGCGCTGGTGCACTACGCCGTGCTCGCGCCGTCGGGCCACAACACGCAGCCCTGGAAGTTCCGCCTGCACGACGGCGTCCTGGAGCTGCGTGCCGACCGCTCCCGCGCCCTGCCGGTGTGCGATCCCGCCGATCGCGAGCTGGTCATCAGCCTCGGGGCGGCGCTCTTCTACCTCCGCATCGCGGCCCGCCGCTTCGGGCGCCACCTGCTCGTCGAGACGTTCCCGCAGCCGGACGACCGGGATCTCGTCGCCGTCGCCCGCCTGGGACCCGAGGAGCCGCCCACGATGGCGGAGCGCCACCTCTTCGCCGCCATTCCGCGGCGGCGGACCAGCCGGTTCCCGTTCGAGGATCGCGTGGTCACGCTGCCCGTCGCGGACGACCTGCGGCGCGCCGTCGTCGCGGAGGGCGCCTGGGTGTGCCAGGTCACCGACGAGCACAAGTCGGCACTGGCCGACCTCGTCGCCGAGGGCGACCGCCGGCTGCTGGCCGACGAGCGCTTCCGGCACGAGCTCGCGGAATGGGTGCATCCCAACAACTCGTCGCATCGCGACGGCGTGCCCGGCTACGCCCAGGGCGTCGGCGACGTCGCGTCGCTCTTCGGTCCGTTCGTGGTCCGCAACTTCGACCTGGGCCCCACGCAGGCGGCGCGCGACCACGATCTCGCCCTCGCCGCCCCGCTGCTGCTGGTGCTCGGCTCCAGCGCGGACGAGCCGGCCGACTGGCTCGCGACGGGGCAGGCACTCGCGCGCCTGCTGCTCACGGCCCGTGACGAGGGGCTCCACGCGTCGTTCCTCAACCAGCCCATCGAGGTGGAGGAGCTGCGTGAGCGCCTGCGTGCACTGCTCGGTCGGCCCGGCGTGCCGCAGCTCGTGCTGCGACTGGGCTACGGTCGCGAGGTGCGGCCCACGCCCCGCCGCCCGGTGAGCGACGTGCTCGAGACCTGACCACGCCAGGCCTCGGGATCACGACGCCGCCCTCCGGGGCGGCGTCGTGCGTTTGCGGTGGGGCGTCCGCGGGGAGAGTATCCGACATGCGCCCACTCGCCTTCGCCGCCATCCCGTTCCTGCTGCTCGCCGGCCTGCTGCTGCCCGACCTGCGCGGGGTGCGGCTGGCCATCGCCGGATTCCTCCTCGCCGGACTGGCGGCGGCGAGCGCCGCGCTCGTGCTGGGCGAGGGTACCGCCGCCGAGCTCGTGCGCCGCGTCGCCGAGCGCGGGGTGCAGGCCGATTACCTCACGTTCAACGCCGCGATCCTGCTCGCGGGCCTCGGACTCGGGGTCGTGGCGCTCGCGGAGGGATGGCGCTCGGCGCGTCCGGCGGCGAGTGGTGCCGTGGCGCTGGCGCTCGTCGCGGCGGTGATGGCCGCCTGGCCGCTGCTGCGGGAGAGCCGGCCCCTCGTGGCGATGCTGGCGGCCGTGGCCGTCGTGATGCTGTTCCTAGCCTGGGCGGTCTGGAGCGGCGGACGCGCGTCCGAGGACCGCTTCGCGCCGCATCGCGCGTGGCTGGCCGCAGGCACCGTGTCCCTGCGCTGGACCGTGGCGGCGCTGGCGGTGCTGGCCGCGCTGTCGCCTGACTTCGGGGTGTCGCTGGTCTGCGCGGCACTGCTGGCGCTCCTGCTGTACGTGCGCGCCCCGCGCCGGGCGCCCATCGATCGCCTGCCGGTGCTGCCGTTCGCCGCCGTCGCCACGCTCGTCGCCGCGTGGCTGGCCTGGCGCGCGGCCGGCCCGGACGGGCTCGCCGTCGCCGGGCTGGGCGATGCCGCCTTCAGCCCGGCGCTGCAGGTCCTCCTGGGCGCGCTGGTCCTGCCCTCGCTCCTCGCGCTGGCGGGCGTGCCCCCGTTCGACCGCTTCGTACCCGGCGCGGTGCTGGCGCCGGTGGCGGCGGCGCTGCTCGCGCACAGCGTGGTGCCGGGCCTGCCCGATGCGGTGGAGCACTGGCGCTCGGCCGGAGCGCTGTGACTCGTGCTCGGCGCCGCGGACGCCATGCGCCGGCAGCGCGATGCGCTGGTGCTGGCGTGCGCGGCGCTCTTCGCGCTGCTGGTGGGCGGCGACGAGGCGCGCCTCGCGGGCAGCGTGCTGGCGCTCGTGGCGGCGCTGCTCGACCTCGCGCCCGCGTCGGCGCGCGGGGTGCCCGCGTGGGCCGGACGCCTCGCGATCGCCGTGGCGCTCGTGGCGTGGGCGGTGGCGCTCCGCGCTGCGCTGGCGACGGAGGTGGTCTACTCGGTGGCGATGGTGGTGGTGCTGGTGGCGGGGGTGCTGCGGGGCGCGGGCCGGCCAGCCGAACGCTGACCGGCCCGCCGTGGGGCGTCAGTGCTTCGCGTAGACGGTGGTGTTCCCCTTCGCGTCGAACGCGATCACGTCGTACGGCACCTTGCCGGGCTGGTCCATGCCGGGCGAGCTGGGCGGCATCCCGGGCGCGCTGAGGCCGACGATCTTCGGGCGCTCCTGCAGCAGCCGCTTGATGTCGGCCGCGGGCACGTGGCCCTCGACGACGTAGCCGTCGACGATCGCGGTGTGGCACGAGGCGAGCTTCGCGGGCAGGCCCACGTCGTCCTTCACGGGCTGCACGTTGTCCATGTCCTTGCCGGTGACCTTGAAGCCGTTCTTCGTCAGGTAGTCCATCCAGGCCTTGCAGCAGCCGCAGCTGGGCGACTTGTAGACGACGATCGACGGCGGGGCCGCGGTGGTCGGGGCGGCGGCGGCGCCAAGGGTCGCCACGAGGGCGGCGGCGAGAACGAGCTTCATGGGGGTCTCCTGATCGCCGCCGGCCTCAGCCGGCGGCCTCCTCGTTGGGGCGGAACTCGAGATGCTCCGCGATCACCTCGCGATGACCGCTGCCGAGCTTGAGCCGGGTCACGCGCTGGCCGAACATGTTCACGCGGCGCTCGGTCAGACCCGGGAAGAGCGGGTCCACGTCGTACCACGCCGCCAGGTTCAGCTCGGGATACTGCAGGCGGAATTCCGGCCGGAGCCGGGCCTGAAAGCGCTTCATGTCTCCTCCGTGGCCCGCGCCGGACGGCGTGCAATTCCCGGCAGCGGGCGGGGATCAAGCCGCACGGCGAAGTGTACGTGGCCAACGCGGTCCCGAAAAGCCGTGCGTTGACCGTCCCCCCGGCCCCTTCCATATTAGGCGCCGCCAACTTCCATGCAGACACGGACTTCCGTCAGGAGCACGTCATGGCGTTCACGCTGCCGCCGCTGCCCTACGAGTACAACGCGCTGGAACCGCACATCGACGAACAGACGATGCGCATCCACCACGACAAGCACCACGCCGCCTACGTCACCAACCTGAACACCGCGCTCGAGGGGCAGGACGCCCTCGCCGCGAAGAGCCTCGAGGAGCTGCTCGGCAACCTCGGCGCGGTGCCCGAGGGCATCCGCACCGCGGTGCGCAACAACGGCGGCGGGCACTGGAACCACACCCTGTTCTGGGAGCTGATGACGCCCGGGGGCGCCAGCGCGCCGCAGGGCGCCCTCGCGGCGGCCATCGACCAGGCCTTCGGCGGGTTCGACAAGTTCAAGGAGCAGCTCGCCAAGGCGGGCATGACGCGCTTCGGCAGCGGCTGGGCGTGGCTGGTGAAGGACGGCAAGGGCGGGCTCGCCATCGAGTCCACCGCCAACCAGGACACGCCGATCATGGAAGGCCGCACGCCGATCCTGGGCGTCGACGTCTGGGAGCACGCCTACTACCTCAAGTACCAGAACCGTCGCGCCGATTATCTGGCGGCGTGGTGGAACGTCGTCAACTGGACCGAGGTCGCGAAGCGCTTCGACGCTCGCTGACCGCCGCCAACATCTCACGAGGATCATCCATGGCACTGCCCGCCGTCGGTTCGCCGGCACCCGACTTCACCCTGCCGTCCACGGCCGGCAGCGACGTATCGCTGTCCCAGCTCAAGGGCAGGAACGTGCTGCTCGCGTTCTTCCCGGCGGCGTTCACGGGTGTCTGTACCGCCGAGATGTGCGCCTTCAGCGAGGATTACGACGCCTTCGCGTCCAAGGACACGGTGGTGCTGCCCGTGAGTGTCGACAACGTCCCGGCGCTGCAGGAGTTCAAGCGGAAGGAGCGGCTCGCCGTCGACCTGCTGAGCGACCTGAAGCGCGAGGTGTCGCGCGCCTACGGCACCCTGAACGAGGAGCGCTTCGTCTCGGGCCGGGCCTACGTGCTGATCGACCGCAACGGCGTCGTGCGCTGGGCGTTCTCGGAGAACACGCCGGCCTCGAAGCGCGACAACAGCGAACTGCTCGAGCAGCTCGCGAAGCTCGGCTGAGCGCGCGCCTGCGCCTGGTCACCGAGGGCCACGCCGGCGACGGCGTGGCCCTGTTGTCATCTCGCCGGAGCGGTCGATGAGCACGCCGGGGAACCCGTGGGCCGAGGTGAACGCGGCGCTGCTTGCCGCTCGGGGGCTGGACGCCATGCCCCCGGACGAGGCGCGGGCGCTGCTCGCCCTCCTGCACACCGGCACGCTGGTCGAGCTGGCGGACCCGGCCGTGCTGCGCGCGCTCGACCTGCGACGGCTCGCGTGGGCCCGCGAGGTGGCGAGCGGCGCCCCCGATGCCGGCGGGGCGGAGCGTGCGGCCCTCGGCCTGCTCGCACTCGGGCATCGCGACGCGGCGCGCGCGCGGCGCGCATCGTCACCCTCGGCGACGCTGGACCGCGCCTGGGCGGACTGGGTGGGCGAGGGCGAGGGCGGTGCGGGGGAGGCATCCGCCCTCGTGCTCGAGGGACTTCGGCTGGCCCCGGCGGCGGCGCGGGGTGAACTGCACGTGACGGTCACAGAGCCGGTGCCCGGCCGGCTCGCGGTGCGC
>DASUOW010000091.1:0-13783 GCA_036276435.1 Gemmatimonadales bacterium | reverse complement strand
GGTTCGGACGGGACATCGGGACGTTCCTGTGGGAGTCGGGTGTCGAATTCTCGCCCGACGAGGTCCGCAGGGGGAATCCTACCTCGGTATAATGGCGCGGCTCGGGGCCGCGACGTGGGGCGGAGGCGGATCCGGCGGCCGATCACTAAGTTGCACGCTCGCGATCGTCTCGAGCTCCACGCGAAGGTCTCCCATGAACGCAACGCAGATCGTCCTCCTCGGCGGGCTCAAGTTCGACGAGACCCAGCGCACGCTGTCCGCGGCCGATCGCATCAGCGCGCTCGCGCTGCTCGACGAACGCGGCGCGCTCCCCCTCGGCGGGTGCGTCCTGTTCGTCGAACTCGCCGCGGACGACGCGACGCCGAAGGAACAGGCCGTCCGGATCGCGCTGCAGGGACCGCCCGGCACCCTCGGACTCATGAACGGGCCCGTGGCGTTCGCCGCAGCGGAGGACGGGCTCCGCAAGGCCACCGTGCTGCTCAACCTCGATGGCGTGGGCGTGAAGGAGCCGGGGAGCTACGCCTTCCGCGTGTTCGACGGGAGCGACGAACTGGGAAGCCTCGAGCTCGAGACCACGATGGCCCGGGGCCGTGTGCGCGTGCGATTCGGCACGTTCAAGGAGGGCCAGCTGCCCTTCACCCTCTTCGCGGAAGACGGGGCCTTCGGCGGTTACTCGGTCGTCGGCCTGGAGCCCGGGGCCGATGGCGCCCCACCGCAGCTATCGTTGCCGCCGGGCTACGAGAAGCTCGGGCGCGCCGAGGCATTCGTGGCCGCCGCGCGTCGGTCGAGCGATGGCAGCGTCTCGGGAGAGGCGTCGGACATCATCGTCGAGCTGCCGGCGTGAGGTCCTCCGCCTGAATCTCTTCCCCTCCGATGCTCGTAGGTGGCGCATCATCTTCCTGTGAGTCCCCCTGGTCCGCCCGCTTCTGGCCGCCCTGACCCTGCTGGTCGCCGTCTCGCGGCCCGCCCTCGCGCAGTCCACCGACGACCGCGAGGCCGTGCGGCTGGCGGTACTGGATTACGTGGAAGGATTCTACGAGGGTGACACCGCGCGCCTGGTGCGCAGCGTCTGGCCCGAGGTGCGGAAGTGGGGCTACTACCGCCGCGCCGCCGATGCGCCCTACGAAGGCTCGGCCATGCCCTACGCGAGCTTCATGCGCTTCGCCAACAGCGTGAAGGCGGGCCGCAACCGGCCTCCCGCCGGTGCGCCGAAGGAGATCGTGCTGCTCGACGTGCAGGACCAGACCGCGGCCGCCAAGCTGACCGCGTGGTGGGGCACCGACTATCTCCTGCTCGCGCGCGAGCAAGGGAAGTGGATGATCGTCGAGGTGCTCTGGCAGAGCCCGCCGACCGCGAAGCAGGCGGCCCGCTGATGCGCGCCGCGCTGCTGGTCCTGGGCCTCATGGCATCGCCGTCGGCGCCCCCGCCGGCCACCGGCACGCTCGTCGTGCTGAACAAGGCCGAAGCCACCGCCTCGCTCATCGATGTCGCCTCGGGCAAGGTCGTGGCGACGTTGCCCACGGGCGAGGGGCCGCACGAGGCGGCGGCCTCGCCCGACGGCCGGACCGTGCTGGTGGCGAACTACGGCACCGGTCCGGCGGCGGGACGGACGCTGAGCGTCATCGACGTACCTGGCCTGCGAGTCCGCCGTACCATCGAACTTCCGTCGGGCTCACGTCCGCACGGGGTCTGGTTCCTCGACGGCACGAAGGCACTCGTGACGGCGGAAGGCATCGGCGCGCTCCTGGTCGTGGACGTGGAGAAGGGCACCGTGCTTGCCACCATCGAGACCGGCCAGCGCGTGTCGCACATGGTGGCGGCATCACCCGACGGGAAGCGCGCCTACGTCGCGAACATCGGCTCCGGCACGATGACGGCGATCGACCTCGTCGCGGGCCGCGTGCTCGCGCAGGTGGAGACCGGGGCGGGCGCCGAGGGAATCGCCGTGCGGCCCGACGGCCGCGAGATCTGGGTGACGAACCGCTCGGCGAACACGGTGAGCCTCATCGACGCTGCGAGCCTGCGCGAGGTGGCCGAGCTGCCCTCGGCGGACTTTCCCATCCGCGTCGCGTTCACGCCCGACGGCGCGCGCGCGCTCGTGAGCAACGCGAAGTCGGGCGACCTGGCGCTCTTCGACGTGGCGGCACGGCGCGAGGTGGCGCGCATGAAGGGCGATGCGGCCACGGTCGCAGGTGGCAACATGCTTGGCGCGGAAGGCGCGGTGCCGGTGGGCATCCTCGTCGACCCGACCGGCGCCCGTGCGTACGTCGCGTACACGGCGGCGGACGTGGTCGGCGTCTACGACCTCGCGACCGGCAGCCTCGCGACGATGCTCGGGGCCGGCCGCGAGCCGGATGGGATGGCGCTGTCGTCGGTGATCCTCACGGGACGCTGAGCCGCCCTACTTCCTGCGGGCTGCCTTCGCGCCCTTCGCCTTCGCGGCGGGCTTCGAGGCCTTCTTCGTCGCTGCCGCGCGCTTCTTCGGTGCGGGGTGCACCGCCCGGTAGCGCTCCACGAACACGTCCACCGGCACGGCGGCGATCACGTCGCCGAGGGCGTCGAGCGGGAGCGCGTCGAGCGACTTGAACCGCACGCACGACTTGCCCATGTCGAGCTTCTTGCCGGCCGCCGTGAAGGCTTCCTGCACGCGCTTCGTGAGTGCCGGGTCCATGTAGGCGCCCGTGAGGTACAGCGCGAAGTGGTTCTTCTGCGCCGCGATTCCCGCGTAGCACAGCGGCTGGCCGTTGTAGGTGGGGCCCGACCGGGCGAGCGGGACGGTATAGGTGATCATGCCCCACGCCGCCTGCTCCTGGTAGCCCTTCGGCAGGCGCCGCTTCACCATCTTCCGCACCGCGGCCACCACGGCACGCCGGTCCTCGGGTAGCTGGGCGAGATACTCGTCGGCGGTCGTGGCGGGAATCGAGACCATCGGAACCTCCAGGGGTGGTACCGTACGGTGCCACCCGGCCCTCGGGGCGTCAACCGCAGCCCTTGCGGCCGTGCGCCGCCCCTGCCAACCTCCTCCGCTCGTCACCCGACATCCCGGACCGTACATGCTGCGCACCGCCGTCCTGCTCGTGCTCACCCTCGTCGTGCTGCCCATCGTCGCGCTCCGGCAGGATGCGCCGCTCGATGCGTTGCAGTGGTCCCTGCTGCAGGGCGGCATCGCGCTGGCGCTCGGCTTCGCGATGCTCGCGTTCGTGGCCAGCGAGCTCACCGGCAACTACAGCCAGGTGGACCGGCTGTGGAGCATCGTGCCGGCGGTGTTCGCCTGGTACTTCGCGCTGCGGAGCGGGAGCGACGCGCGGCTCGTGCTGATGGCGGTGCTGGTGACGGCGTGGGCGGTGCGCCTCACCTTCAACTTCTGGCGCCGGGGCGGCTTCTCGTGGCCGCCGTGGCGCGGCATCGAGGACTACCGCTGGGAGCACGTGCGTGCGATGCCGGGATTCCAGAACCGCCACGTGTGGCGGCTGTTCAATTTCGGCTTCATCAGCGTCTACCAGCTGCTCCTGCTGCTGCTCATCACCGTCCCGTCGGTGGTGGCCGCGGCCCCGGAGCGCCGGCCGCTCAACTCGCTCGACGGCGTCGCCGCGGTCCTCTTCCTCGCGCTGCTCGTCATCGAGACCGTGGCCGACCAGCAGCAGTACGAGTTCCAGACGGAGAAGCACCGACGTCGAGCCGCCGGCGAGGCCCTCACCGGCGACTACGCCCGTGGTTTCCGTACCACCGGCCTGTTCGCGCTCGCCCGGCGCCCGAACTTCGCCGCCGAGCAGGCGATCTGGATCGCCTACTACGGGTTCAGCGTGGCCGCGACGGGGCGGTGGCTCAACTGGTCGGCCATCGGGGGGCTGCTGCTGGTGCTGCTCTTCCAGGGCAGCACCGACCTGACCGAGAGGATCACCGCGGCCAAGTATCCCGCGTACGCCGACTACCAGAAGCGCGTGCCGCGCTTCCTGCCGAAGCTGTGGGGACGGCGCGCGACCGTGACGGAGCCCGTCGGCTCCTGAGGCCGTACCGGCCGCTCGCTCAGGCGGGTGGCCGGCTGCTGTTCCAGATGTCGCGGTGCCAGCGCCAGGCATCGCCCTCGCGCTTCCACACCACGACGTACTTGCCCGAGTCGAGCACCGGCATCTCGCCGCCGGAGAGCGTGTAGCGGCCGATCTCGACCGCGATCTCGCCCATCTGCGAGAACTCCACCGTCTCCAGCAGGACCCGCTTCACGCCCATGTCCATGGCGCCCTGCCAGAAGGCGCGGATGGCGTCGTGACCGGTCGTGGGCTCGTGGTTCGGCGGCAGGATCTGGCCTTCGGCCGAATAGGCTTCCGCGGCCGCGGCGGCGTCGCCCTGCTCGAAGGCGGCCATGAAGGCGCGGTTGGTGGCGGTGATGGCGTCGGGGATGTCGAGGGCCGGCATGGGCAGCTCCTGTGGGCGGGTGGCTCGGCTGCAGTAGATACCCCCGAGCCCGTGTCCGACCCCGCGCCACGGCTCCCGTGCGGCCTCCGGCGGGTGCACATTCCGGAGGTCCCAACCCCCTCGAACATGCGCGCCGTCGGCTACTACGAGTCGCAGGACATCGACATCCCGACCGCCCTCCTCGACCTCGAGGTCCCGGAACCCGATCCCGGTCCCCGGGACCTGATCGTGCGGGTGCGGGCCGTGGGCGTGAACCCCATCGACACCAAGATCCGGCGTCGTCGCAGCGCGACGGGCGGCGTGCCGGTCATCCTGGGCTGGGACGCGGCGGGCGAGGTGGTGCACGTGGGGAGCGAATGCCGGCTGTTCCGGATCGGCGACCGGGTCTTCTACGCCGGCGAGCGCGACCGTCCGGGCTGCAACAGCGAGTACCACGCGGTGGACGAGCGGCTCGTGGCGCGCATGCCCCAGGCAGTCGACTGGGAGGACGCCGCCGCGCTGCCGCTCACGTCGGTGACCGCGTGGGAGGCGATGTTCGACCGGCTTCGCATCCCCGAGGGGGCGGGCTACGGCGCGAAGCTGCTGATCGTGGGCGGAGCCGGCGGCGTGGGCTCGATCGCCATCCAGCTGGCCAAGGCCCTGAGCAAGGTGACGGTGATCGCCACGGCCTCGCGTCCGGAGACGGCCGCGTGGTGCCGGCGCATGGGCGCCGACGATGTGATCGACCATCGCGGCGACGTTCCGGCCCAGCTCGTGGACCACGGGCACGGCGAGGTGGACTACGTCCTCCTCGCGGCCGCCACCGATCCCTACATGGCGGTGCTGCCGCGCATCGTGGCGCCGCAGGGCGCCATCTGCGCCCTCGTGGACACGATGGTGCCCCACGACCTGCGCCCGCTCAAGGAGAAGAGCCTGACGTTCAGCTGGGAGTCGATGTTCACCCGCTCGCTGTTCCAGACGCCGGACATGATCCGCCAGCACGAGATGCTCACGTGCGTCGCGAGCGAGGTGGCGCGCGGCAGCGTGCGGAGCACCGTCACCGAGCGCGGCGGCCCGCTCGACGCCGAGCGCCTGCGGCGCGCGCACTCGCAGCTCGAGAGCGGCACCACGATCGGCAAGCTCGTCCTGAGCGGCTACTGAGTGCCCGCACCGACCGGCGGGTCCGTCGCCGGGGCGCCACGCGCGACGTCGCGCCGCGCCCTCGGCTTCATCTTCGCCGCGGTGTTCCTCGACCTGCTCGGCGTCGGCATCCTCATCCCCGTGATCCCGTTCCTGGTGCTGCAGTTCACGCCCAGCGCCCTCGCCGTCGGCCTGCTCGCGCTCTCCTACTCGCTGGCGCAGTTCGGGGCTGCCCCGCTGCTCGGCCGGCTCTCCGACCGGGTGGGTCGCCGGCCCGTGCTGGTGATGAGCGTGCTGGGTTCGGGGGTCGCCTACATCGTGTTCGGCCTGGCCACGGCGCTCTGGGTGATGTTCGCCGCGCGCATCGTCGACGGCCTGAGCGGCGGCAACATCACGGCGGCCCAGGCGTACATCGCCGACGTCAGTGCGCCGGAGGATCGCGCCAAGAACTTCGGCCTCATCGGCGCCGCCTTCGGGCTCGGGTTCATCGTCGGCCCGGCCCTCGGTGGCGTACTGAGCCAGATCAGCCTGGCCGCGCCCGCCTACGCTGCGGGGGCCATGGCGCTCCTCACCGCGCTGTTCGGCATCTTCGTGCTGCCCGAGTCGCTGCCGGCGACGCAGCGGAACGCGGCGCCCCTCACGGTGCGCGACCTCAACCCGTTGCGGCCCGTCGCTCAGGCGCTGGCGCAACCCGCGCTGCGCCTGCTCATGCTGGCCGTGTTCGCCTCGGGGTTCGCCAGCGCGGAGCTGCGCACCAACTTCGCCGTCTTCACCGCGGGACGCTTCCAGATGGGCCCGTCGGAGAACGCGCTCATCTTCTCCTTCATCGGCGTCGTGGGCCTGCTGGTGCAGGGGGTGCTGCTGCGTCGTCTGACGTCGGAGTTCAGCGAGCGGGGCCTGACCCTCACGGGGCTCGCGATCATGGTCGTCGGCTATCTCGCCGTCGCCTTCGTGCCGACCGTGCCGCTGCTGTACGCGGCACTGGCGCTGGTGTCGGTGGGCGGCGGCCTGTCGACGCCGACGCTCACCGGCCTCGTCTCGCTGAACGTCGGCCCGACGGAGCAGGGGGCCGCCCTCGGCGCCGTGCAGTCGCTGCAGAGCCTGACGCTGATCGTCGGCCCCGTCTGGGCCGGCGCCTTCTTCGATCACGTGAGCATGGGTTCCCCTTACTGGACGGCCGCGCTCTGGGTGCTGCTCGCGCTCGCCGCCGTCCTGCGGACCCCCGCGCCACGTCTCCGCCCAACGTGAGTCCCCCATGACCGACTACGAGAAGCTCGGCGCGTTCTATCTCGGCAAGCGCTACGACATGGCCGCCGGCGCGCTCGCCGACGACCTGGTCCTCTACGACTCCAAGGACCTCACCACCCACGCCGTCATCATCGGGATGACCGGCAGCGGCAAGACCGGCCTCGGCATCGACATCATCGAGGAGGCGGCGATCGACCGCATCCCCGTCATCGCCATCGATCCCAAGGGCGATCTCGGCAACCTGCTGCTCGCGTTCCCCGACCTGAAGGGGACGGACCTCGAGCCGTGGGTGAACCGCACCGAGGCCGAGCACGCGGGACTCTCGCCTGCCGACTTCGCCGCGCAGCAGGCGGAGTTCTGGCGGAAGGGGATGGCGGAGTGGGACCAGGGCGTCGAGCGCATCGCGAAGCTGCGCGAGGCCGCCGAGTTCGCCATCTACACGCCGGGCAGCACCGCGGGCACGCCCATCGCCGTCCTGCGTTCCTTCGCCGTGCCCCCCGAAGCCATCCGCACCGACGCCGACCTCTTTCGCGAGCGGGTGCAGACCACCGCGACGAGCGTGCTGGCGCTCCTCGGCATGGAGGCCGATCCGCTCACGAGCCGCGAGCACATCCTGCTCGCCAACGTGCTGCAGCGCGCGTGGACGGCGGGCACCGACCTCGACCTCGCCCGCCTCATCGCCCAGGTGCAGGACCCGCCGTTCGAGACCATCGGCGTCATGGGCCTCGAGCAGGTGTTCCCGAAGAAGGACCGCTTCGGGTTCGCGATGCAGCTCAACAACCTGCTCGCGGCCCCGGGCTTCGAGGCGTGGATGCAGGGGGTGCCGCTCGATGCGTCGCGCCTGCTGTTCACCGAATCGGGGAAGCCGCGCGTCTCGGTCCTCTCCATCGCGCACCTGGGCGACCAGGAGCGGATGTTCTTCGTGACGATGCTGCTGAACGACCTGATCGGCTGGATGCGGCAGCAGCCCGGCACCGGCACGCTGCGCGCGATCCTCTACATGGACGAGATCGCGGGCTATCTGCCGCCGGTGGCGAACCCCGCGTCGAAGCCGCTCTTCCTGACGCTGCTGAAGCAGGCGCGCGCGTTCGGGCTCGGCGTCGTGCTGTCGACCCAGAACCCAGCCGACCTCGACTACAAGGCCCTCTCGAACGCCGGCACGTGGTTCCTCGGCCGCCTGCAGGCGGAGCGCGACAAGGCGCGCGTGATGGAAGGGCTGGAGGGGGTGTCGCAGGGGGCGACGTTCGATCGCAACGCCATGGAGCAGCTCATCGCAGGACTCGGGAAGCGCACCTTCCTGCTGCACAGCGTGCACGAGAGCCGGCCCGAGGTGTTCCAGACGCGCTGGACGATGTCGTACCTGGCCGGACCGCTGACACGCGAGCAGATCCGGAAGCTGTCGCCGGCGGCCGGTGCCTCCGGCGCGCCCGCCGGGAAGCCGGCGTCCGCCGCGCACGCCGCGGAGCCGCCCGTCACCGATCCTGCGGCAGGTCCGCCCGCGGTGCCGCCCGGCGTGCCGCAGTACCACCTTCCCGCCACCGATGCCGACGTCGTCTGGGTGCCGGGCGTCCTCGGAGTCGCCGACGTGGCGTACACCAACGCGAAGCTCGGCGTCGACCAGAGCGAGCGCGTCGTGCATCTGGCGCCGTTTCTCGAGGGCCCCGTGGCCGTGGACTGGGGCGAGGCCGATGCGCTCGACATCGGCGCGGAGCAGGTCGCCGAAGGCGCGCCGGCCGCGGGCCGCTTCGCGCGCGTGCCCACGGCGGTGACGGCGAAGGGGCTCGCGGAGTGGCACAAGTCGTACGCACGCTGGCTGCGCACCAACCAGGCGCTCGTGCTCTACCGCAGCGCCGCGCTCCGCGTGCTGTCCACGCCGGGCGAAAGCGAGCGCGACTTCCGCGTGCGGCTGCAGCAGGAGGCGCGCGAGCAGCGCGATGCACGCGTGGCGGCGCTGCGCGAGAAGTACGCCCCCAAGGTGCAGGCCCTGCAGCTCAAGCTGGAGCAGGCGCGCGCCCGCATCGCGAAGGAGCAGGGCGAAGCGTCGGCCGACAAGCTGCAGACCGCCGTCTCGATGGGCTCGGCAATCGTCGGGGCGCTCTTCGGGCGCAGCAGGCTCTCGTCCACGAACATCTCGCGCATGGGCACGGCGGCGCGCGGCGTCGGCCGGATGCAGAAGTCCGCGGGCGACGTGGCGCGGGCGGAGGGCGGCGCCGAGCAGGTCGAGGCGCGGCTCGCGGCGCTCGAGCAGGAGATCGAGGCCGAGATCGGAAGGGTCGACTCCGGCTTCGATGCGCAGCAGGAGCCGCTCGAGACGGTGACGGTGAAGCCGAAGGCGGGCGCCCTGCAGGTGCACGCCGTCGGGCTGGCGTGGATGCCGTGGCGCGAGACGCCCACGGGCCGGCAGCCGGCGTGGAGCGCCCCGTCGATGCCGTCCTGAGCCACCGGATGTCATCCTGAGCGCAGCGAAGGATCCGGGTGGCACTGATCGACCCAGGCCACGCAGGTCCTTCGGTCGCTGCGCTCCCTCAGGATGACATCGTCTGGGCGGGCAGGGGACCGCCCGACACCACCACCCGCTGGATCGGCACCGCCAGGCGGGCCCCGTGGTGCTCGATGAGGCGCATGAGCTCGAACCCCGCGTGCTGGCGCAGCTGGCGGAATTCCCAGAGATCCGTGGTGTCGAACCAGCTCAGCACTTCGAGATTCAGGGAGTGGTCACCGAAGCCGCTGAACTTCACGTCGCCGCTGGCGATCCTGGGGTGCCCGGTGAGCCACCGCTCCATGTCGGCCGCGATGGCCTCGATCTGCGGCACGGTGGCGTCGTAGGTCAGGCCGAAGGTCACGTTCCAGAGCCAGCGGTCCCTCGCCGTGTGCCGCTCGACGCGCTGGTCGGCCAGGCGGCCGTTGGGAAACGTGATCAGCGTGCGGGCCATCGTGCGGATGCGCGTGGAGCGCAGGCCGATCTCCTCCACCAGCCCCGAGATCCCCTCCACCTCGATCCAGTCCCCCACCCGGAACGGGCGATCGATGCTGATCGCCACCGAGCCGAGCACGTTCTCGAAGGTCTTCTGCGCGCCCAGCGCCACCGCGACGCCGCCCACCCCGAGACCGGCGAGGAGGGTCGTGACGGGATACCTGAACTGCGCGAGCACCGCGACCAGCCCCATGAAGAGCAGCAGCAGGCGCATGATGCGAGCGCCGAGGGGACTGAGGGATCGCGCCTCGGTGCGGCCGGTGGCGGCGGCGCGCTCGAGCAGGTACTGCTGGACTGCGCCCACGGCGACCAGGAGCGCCCAGAACACGGCCACCACCGCGAGCGCCTTCGCGGCGTCGATGAAGAAGCCATCGACCTCCTGCTGGAGCTGCAGCATGGCCGTGAGGGGCCCGAGCAGGATGGCGAGGAGGAAGAGCAGGACCGGCGCCCGAAGGCGGGGAATGACGGCATCGTCCCACGTCGGCCCGGTCCAGCCGGCGAAGCGGCGCAGCGTGCGGATCACGAGGCGCTGCAGCAGCCAGGCCACGACCACGAGCAGCGGTGCCGCACCCAGCAGCCCGATCCACTGCCACCACTGCACCTGCAGCGGGCCCTCCTGCAGCAGCTGCTGGGGGATGCGCTCGGTGAGCCACCCTTGGCGTGCCGCACGCCCCCACACCGCACTCGATGAAAAATGCACGGTCATGGGTGCGGGAGCGCCAAGTGGACGTTTGCCATAAGCTGCCTGCCTGCTGCTACTTACGTGACACACATGAAGTGAAGTCCCGGCGGCACCGTCGTTGCGCTGTCGCGTTTCGTTGCGCCCCCGCTCGGGCGGCGCCGATTCGCCAAGGATTTCCATGCGCCGCCACGCCGGGCTTCTGCTCGCCGTCCTGCTTGCTGCCTGCGGGTCAACCCAGGAGGCCCTCGATCCGCCGACCACGGGGGGCTTGCAGGTTGCCATCACCGGACTGCCCGACAGCACCGCCGCCGCGGTCACGGTGACGGGACCCGGCGGCTTCTCGCGCGGCCTCACGGCGGCCGGCAACCTCGATGATCTCGTACCCGGCACCTACACCGTCGCCGCCGCCCAGGTCACGGCCGCGTCCACGGTGTTCGAGCCGAGCGTCGCGAGCCAGTCGGTGCAGGTGGCCGCGGGCGCTTCGCGCCCGGTGGTCACGGTGACGTACGCGAGCCGGGCGGGACGCCTCGCCGTGCTGGTGAGCGGCTTGCCGGGCGGGACCGCCGCGGCGGTGGCGGTGAGCGGCCCCGGCGCGTTCACCCGTTCCCTCACGGCGAGCGATACGCTCGAGGGCCTCGCACCCGGTGCCTACACGGTATCGGCCGCGAACGTGACCGGCGCTGCCACGACCTACCAGCCCGGCCCCGCGACGCAGCAGGTGAGCGTGGCTTCGGGGGCACTCGCCTCCGCCAGCGTCGCGTACGGCAGCGGGCCGGCGCCAGCCACGCTCGACCTGTTCATCGACGGCATGTACGTGGTGCAGAGCGTCCAGTCGTACGGCGACACGGTGCCCCTCGTGGCCGGCCGCGACGCGGTGGTGCGCGTCTTCGCGCGCGCGAGCGCCGCGAACTCCGTGGCGCCCGCGGTACGCCTGCGGCTCTATCAGGGCGCGAGCGCCACGCCGGCCCAGACGTGGACCGTGGCCGCGGCGCGCCCGGCGGTGCCCACCACGATCCGCGAGGACTCGCTCGCGTGGTCCTGGAACCAGCTCGTCCCCGGCGCGCTGCTGCAGCCCGGTGTCCGGCTCGTCGCCGACGTCGACCCGACCAATGCCGTCGCCGAGAGCGACGAGGCGAACAACACCTTCCCGGCCTCGGGCACGGCGAAGACCCTCGACGTGCGCGCGGTGAACCCGTTCGCGATCCGCTTCGTCCCGGTCCGCACGGCGGGCAACAACGCCACCGGGAACGTCTCCTCCGCGAATCGCGCGCAGTTCCTCGCGACGTTCGCCAAGCTCTACCCGGTGGCCGCGATCAATTCCGACGTGCGCACCTCCGTCTACACCACCACCACCCGGGACACGCTGCAGCCGAACAACGGCAACGGCGCGTGGGGCGCGGTGCTCAGCGAGGTCGGCGCACTGCGCGCGGCGGACGGGTTCGCCGGCTACTACTACGGCGTGGTGCGCGCCGGCTACGGGAGCGGCACGGCGGGCATCGGCTACGTGCCGGGCCGCACGGCGGTCGGCTGGGACCGGCTGCCGAGCGGCGACGGCGTCGCGGCGCACGAGCTCGGGCACAACCTCTCGCTCTCGCACGCGCCGTGCGGGGGCGCGGGCGGCGCCGATCCGGGCTTCCCGTACGCCGGCGGCGTGGCCGGCATCTATGGCCTCGACGTGGCGAGCATGACGCTCAAGCTGCCGTCGCTCACCGACCTCATGGGTTACTGCAACAACACCTGGATCAGCGACTTCCACTACCTGAAGGCGCTGAACTACCGGCAGGCCAACGCCGCGGCCCTCGTCATGGGTGCGCGCGTCGAGCCGGCCCTGCTGGTGTGGGGTCGCATCGTGAACGGCGTGGTGACGCTCGAGCCGGCATTCGAGATCACGGCGCCGGCGCGGCTGCCCTCGGGGCGCGGCGCGTTCGCGCTCGAGGCGCTCGACGCTGCGGGCCGGTCGCTCTACGCCGCCTCGTTCGACGGCGAGCTCGTGGCCGACCTGGGCGAGGACGAGCGGCATTTCGCCTTCGTGGTGCCGCTGGCTCGGTTGGGCGCTGGCCCGGCCCGGCTGCAGGTGCGCGGCGGATTCGCCGCGGCGGTGCGGGCGAGCCGCGCGGCCCTCGCCGCCGGTGCAGCGACCGATCCCGCGGCGCTGCGGCGGCAGCAGCCGGCGCCCGCCGCGGCGGCCTCGCGCGAGGGTGGCGACCGCGTCCGCCTGCGCTGGAACGCCGATGCCTACCCGATGGCCCTCGTGCGCGACGCGGCCACGGGCGAGATCCTCTCCTTCGCCCGCGGTGGCGATGCGGCCCTCGTGAGCGGCGCCGCCTCCCTCGACCTCACCTTCTCGGACGGCGTGCAGAGCCGGCAGGAACGCGCGACGGTGCGCTGATCGTCCGCTGCCGGGGACGGGGGAGCGCCAATTATCTTCCCGCCATGCCGCTCACAAGCTGGTCGCGCCGCGGCGCAGCCCTCGGGCTCGCCGCGGTTTTCACGCTCCCTGCGCCCGCCCCGCAGCCCCCGGCGCTCGCGGTGCTCATCGTGGTCGACCAGCTGCGCGGCGACTACCTCGACCGCTTCGGCGACGACTTCCACGGCGGGCTCGGCCGCTTCGCGCGTGAGGGCGTGCACTACACCGACGCCCATCAGGACCACGCCATCACCGAGACCGCCCCCGGTCACGCCACCACGCTGTCGGGCCGCTCGCCCGCGAGCACCGGCATCGTCGGCAACCGGTTCGGCGTCGGCGACAGCACCGCGCCGCTGCTCGGCGTGAAGGGTCCGGGCGCCTCGCCCCATCGATTCCGGGGCACGACGCTCCACGACTGGCTCCGTGCCCGCGATCCGGGCACGCGTGCCCTGTCCGTGTCGCGCAAGGATCGCGGGGCCATCCTGCCCATCGGCCGCGCCAAGGCCGACGTGTACTGGTACGCGGAGGGCCGTTTCACCACCAGCATCTGGTATCGGCCGGCGCTGCCGGCGTGGCTCGAGGCGTGGAACGCGCGGCGCGGCGCGGCCAGGCTGGCCGGCCGCGCGTGGACGCTGTCCCGGCCCGAGTCGGCGTATCCCGAGCCCGACGCGATGCCGTACGAGAACGGCGGCCGCGACATCGAGTTCCCGCACGTGCTCCCGGCCGACACCACCGTGGCGGAAGACGCCGTCGGCTCGTCGCCCTGGGTGGACTCGCTCACGCTCGACGTCGCGCTCGAGGGCGTCCGCGCCCTGCGACTCGGGCAGCGCAAGGGTACCGACCTGCTCGTCGTCTCGCTCTCGGCCACCGACATCGTGGGGCACCGCTACGGTCCCGACTCGCGCGAGGTGCACGACCAGCTGCTGCGCCTCGACGGCTG
>DASUOW010000090.1:0-3283 GCA_036276435.1 Gemmatimonadales bacterium | reverse complement strand
GCTCTCCCGCGGGCAGGTGCGCACGCTGCTCGTCTCGGCCGACGCCTCGATGCCCGGATGGCGATGCCTCGGTAGCGGCCGCCTCACGCTGGCGGCGGCGGATTGTCGCGGCGAGGGCGAGCCCGTGCCCGTGGTGGACGTCATCGATGACGCCATCGAGGAGGCGCTGCGCCAGCGGGTCGAGGTGAACGTCATCTACGGACGCGAACAGGTCGAGCGCATCACCGGCCTGGCCGGCCTGCTGCGATTCAGGTGAGGCCGGTCGCGGTCCTGTTCGACGCGGGCAACACGCTCGTCCACCTCGACTATGCCCGCCTCGCGGCGGGCGTCGGCGAGGCCCTCGCGATGCCACTCTCGGCCGCCGAGCTGGAGGCGGCGGCCGGGCCGGCGGCGCTGGCGATGGAGCAGCAGCACCTTCGGACCGATCGGGAGCGGGGCAGCGCCTACCTGCTGGAGCTGTTCCGGCGCGTGGGCGTGCCGCCGGAGCGCACGGAGGCGCTCCGCGACGCCCTGCTCGCCATGCACCAGAGGCAGCACCTGTGGGCCACCAATGATCCGCGCGTCGGTGCGGCGCTCGAGCGGCTGCGCGCGGCCGGCTACCGGCTCGGGGTGGTGTCGAACAGCGACGGCCGCGCGGCAGCGGCACTCGCCGCCTGCGGACTGCTCGAGCATTTCGAGATCGTGGTGGATTCGGGCGAGGTGGGCATCGAGAAGCCCGACCCGCGCATCTTCCTGTTCGCGCTCGACCAGATGGGCTTGTCGCCCGATGACGCCATCTACGTCGGCGACCTGTACGAGGTGGACGTGGTCGGCGCCCGGGCCGCCGGCCTGGACGTGGTGCTGCTCGACCCCTACGGCGTGCACTCCGACCGCGACGTGATCCGGGCGCGCGACGTGCTCGAGGTCGCCGAACTCCTGCTCGCCGCATGACCTTCCTCACGCCCGAGCGACCGACCGGATGAGCCCAGCCAAGTCGACCAAGCCCGCCACGACCTCCGCCGCACCCTCGCGCCTGCGCGCCGCCACGGACGACTACCTCGAGCTGGCCGCGAAGCTGCGCGAGGGCGGGGGCAAGGCGCGCGTGCAGAAGATGCACGAGCAGGGCAAGCTCTCGCCGCGGGAACGGGTCGCCGGCCTGCTCGATCCCGGGACGCCGTGGCTCGAGGTGGGCCTGCTGGTGGCCCACGACCGCTACGATGGCCAGGCGCCGGGCGCCGGCGTCATCACAGGCGTCGGCGTGGTGGAGGGGCGGGAAGCGGTGGTGGTGGCCAACGACGCCACCGTGAAGGCCGGCAGCTGGTGGCCCGAGACGATCACCAAGATCCTGCGTGCCCAGGAGATCGCGATGCGGCAGCGCATCCCGATCATCTACCTCGTCGACAGCGCGGGCGTGAACCTGCCATACCAGGGCGGCGTCTTTCCCGGACAGTACGGTGCGGCGCGCATCTTCTACTACAACTCGCTCATGCGCCGGTACCTGCGCGTGCCGCAGGTGAGCGCCGTGATGGGAAGCTGCATCGCCGGCGGGGCGTACCTGCCCGCGCTGAGCGACGTGATCTTCATGGTCGACGGCACCAGCTTCATGGGGCTCGGCGGGCCCAATCTCGTGAAGGGCGCCACCGGCCAGACCATCGACGGCGAGACGCTCGGCGGCGCGCGCACGCACACCGAGGTGAGCGCCGTGGCGCATTACCGCGCCGCGAACGACACCGAGTGCCTGCAGCGCATCCGCGACTACGTGGGACGCCTGCCGCGCGCGGGTGGCGTGCAGCACGCGCGCACGAAGACCGTCGCGGCGGCCCGTCCGGCCGGCGACCTCTATGCGCTGCTGCCGCAGGACCATCGCATGTCGTACGATGCGCGGCAGGTGCTCGACTGCCTGCTCGACGGCGGCAAGCTCGACGAGTTCCAGCCCGACGTGGCGCGCGAGATGATCTGCGGGCATGCACGCATCGAGGGCTGGCCGGTGGCGGTCATCGCCAACGCGCGCGGCATCATCAAGGGCAAGCCTGGCGAGCGGCCGCGGTTCGGCGGCATCATCTACACGGAAAGCGCCGAGAAGGTGGCGTACTTCATCGAGACCGCCAACCGCGAGCGCCTGCCGATCCTCTTCGTGCAGGACGTGAGCGGGTTCATGGTCGGCGCCGACGCGGAGCACTCGGGCATCATCCGGGCTGGGGCGCATTTCGTCGAGGCGATGGCCACGGCATCCGTTCCGAAGCTCGTGCTCACCGTGAACCACGCCTCCGGGGCGGGTTACTACGCCATGGCCGGCCAGGGATTCGATCCCGACTTCATCCTCAGCTGGCCCACCGGCCGCATGGGGGTCATGGAGGGTGAGGCCGCCGTCATGGCGGTACACGGCACCGAGATCCAGAAGGCCCAGGCGGCCGGCGCCCCCCTCCCGGAGGCGGTGCAGAAGCAGGTCGAGGTGATGCGCGCGGACTACGACCACCAGCTCGACGCCCGTTTTGCGGCCGCCAGGGGCTTCGTGGACGCCATTGTGACCGCCGAGGAGACCCGGGACATGGTGGCATTCCTCCTGCAGGTGACCGCCCAGTATGCCGGGCCCCATCTCGGGCCCTTCGTCCTGCCGCCGCTCGATGCGGCCGGTGCCGTCTGACCATCATCGCATCATGAAGGAGGGGGCCGTGGGACATCGGGTTCGGGCGCTGGGCCTCGTGCTGGCATTCGTGGCGGGGGCGGGTCCGCTCGCGGCGCAGACGCGCGTGGACATCGGCGGCTTCGGCGGCTTCAGCCTGCCGACGAACGAGGCGGGGGACCTCTACAACGGCGGATACACGCTTGGCGGCACGATCCGCTACCATCCGGAGGAGTGGCCGCTCGGGCTGCAGGTCGACGGGCAGTACATGACGCATTCGCGCGAGGATACCAACCCGTTCGACGGCGGCCTCGACATGTACGGGGGCAGCGTGAGCGCCGTGTTCTCGTTCTATCCCGAGATGTCGTCGTTCGTGCCGTATATGCAGGTCGGTGGCGGTGCCTACAACCTGACGGCGCAGAACGCGCGGCAACTGGCCGACAGTCTCGTCTACGGCTCGCAGGTCGTGCCCGCCATCGTGTTCGGCGGCGGTTTCGAGTACCGGACCTTCACCTCGCGGCTCATCCCCTACATCGACCTGCGGCTGATCGGCCTGTTCGGCTCCGATCCGCGCGAGGGCGCGTTCATCACGTTCACGGGCGGCCTCAAGTACGTGATGGGAGGCAAGAAGCCGCGGTGACCTGGCCTTCGCTCCGCCGCGAAGGCGTCCTGCTCCCGCTT
>DASUOW010000089.1:0-2332 GCA_036276435.1 Gemmatimonadales bacterium | reverse complement strand
GCCGACGAGGCGCGCGCCCGCCGCGAGGCGACGCCTTCCAAGGCGCCCTCCACCGACGCGCAGGGCGCCCTGCCCCTGCTGCTCGACAGCCCCAACATCGCCAGCAAGAAGTGGGTCTACGAGCAGTACGACTCCACGGTGCAGGCGTCCACCGCCATCGCCCCCGGCGGCGACGCGGGCGTGTTCCACGTGCCGGGCACGCAGTTCGGCGTCGCGGTCACGGTGGACTGCAACGGCCGGCTCGTGGCGCTCGATCCGTACGAGGGCGGCAAGGCCACCGTCGCGGAGGCGGCGCGGAACCTGGCGTGCACCGGGGCGCTGCCGCTCGGCATCACCGACAACCTCAACTTCGGCAACCCGCAGAAGCCGGAGATCTTCTTCCAGTTCCGCGAGGCGTGCCGCGGCATCGGCGAGGCGTGCCGCGCGTTCGAGACGCCGGTCACGGGCGGCAACGTGTCGCTGTACAACGAGAGCCCGACGGGCGCGGTGTACCCCACCCCGACGGTCGGCATGATCGGGCTGCTCGAGCATGTGGACCACGCGGTGCGCAGCCATTTCCAGGCGCCGGGCGATAGCATCGTGATCCTGGGCGCCACGGCCGGACACCTCGGGGGGTCGGCCTACTGGGCGGAGGCATGCGGGTTCGTGGGTGGGCCGGTAGCACCGGTGGACCTCGCCGCGGAACGGCGCTTGCAACTCTTCCTCGTGGCTGCCGCGAAGGCAGGCCTGCTGCGCTCGGCACACGACTGCAGCGAGGGCGGGCTGGCGGTGACGCTCGCCGAGGCGGCCATCGGAGGCCCGTACGCCGTGGGAGCGCTCGGCGCGAAGGTGGACCTCGCGGGTTACGGCCCGGCCGACGATATCGGCCTGCTGTACGGCGAGGACGCCGGCCGCGTGGTGGCGTCCTGCCGCCCGGCCGACCGCGAGGCCCTGCTCGCGCTGGCGCGGCAGCACGAGGTGCCGGCGCACGTCGCGGGCACCGTGGGCGACCCGGGCGGGACGCTCGAGATCGGGACCGGCAGGACGACGTATTCGTGGCCCGCATCCGAGCTCCGAACCGTCTATTTTGAGGCCATTCCACGGCGCATGCGGGCGGTGGCCACCGACCGCGACGGAGGAGCTTGATCGATGTGTGGCGTGATCGGAGTCTCGCGGGTCCCTGAGGCGGCACGTATCGCCTACCTCGGCCTGTACGCCCTGCAGCATCGCGGGCAGGAGAGCGCCGGCATCGCGGCGATCACCGCCGACGGCATCGCCCGGGTGCACCGCGGCATGGGGCTCGTCTCGGAGACCTTCGACGAGAAGACCGTCGCCAGCCTGCCCGGCGACGTGGCGGTGGGCCACACCCGGTACTCCACCTCCGGCAGCACCGTCCTCGCGAACGCCCAGCCGATGTTCGCCAACACCCGCTGCGGCCCGCTGTCGCTGGCGCACAACGGCAACCTGACCAACGCCCACGAGCTCAAGCGCGAGCTGGTGGCACAGGGCGCCATCTTCACCTCGTCCACCGACTCCGAGGTGCTGGTGCACCTCATCGCGCGTTCCAACGCGCCCACGATGGAAGGCCAGATCCGCGAGGCCCTCTCCCGCGTGGAGGGCGCCTACTCGCTCGTGATCAGCTGCGGCCGGGACCTCTACGCCATGGTGGACCCGCGCGGCTTCCGCCCGCTGCTCATCGGCAAGCTGGGCCAGGGCATGATCGTGGCCTCCGAGAGCTGCGTCTTCGACCTCGTGGGCGCCACGGTGTCGTGCGAGCTGATGCCGGGGGAGTTCGTGCGGATCGTCGAGGGCAAGGTGGAGAAGCTCGCGTCGCTGCCGGCGAAGCCGGTGACGCGCTGCGTCTTCGAGCTGGTGTACTTCGCCCGGCCCGACAGCTTCATCTTCGGGAAGTCGGTGGATGCGGTGCGGCGCGAGATCGGCCGCCAGCTGGCGCGCGAGCAGCCCGTCCCCGGCGCCGAGGTGGTGTTCTCGGTGCCCGACAGCTCCAACGCCATGGCCCTCGGCTTCAGCGAGGCGTCGGGCGTGAAGCTCGAGTACGGCCTGATCCGTAACCACTACGTCGGCCGCACGTTCATCAACCCGACGCAGTCCATCCGCGACGCCAAGGTGCGCATCAAGTTCAACCCGGTGCGCGAGGTCATCGAGGGCCGCTCGGTGATCATGGTGGACGACAGCCTGGTGCGCGGCACCACGAGCAAGGGCCTCGTGCGCATGGTGCGCGCGGCCGGCGCCCGCGAGGTGCACCTGCGCCTCGGCTCGCCGCCGATCACGGGCCCCTGCCACTACGGCATCGACACCGGCGCGCCGGAACGCACCGAGACGAGCAGCGGAT
>DASUOW010000088.1:0-22534 GCA_036276435.1 Gemmatimonadales bacterium | reverse complement strand
CCGAGAGCAGGTTGCCGTGCGTCGCGTGCACCGCCGCGATGCCGGTGCCGAGACGCAGCGCCTCCGCGATCGCGGCGCGGATGAGCGGATGGTGGTCGGCGGGCGCCTGCCCGGCGAAGACCACCAGCAGCCCGTGGGAGTCGGCGAGGCCCGCGTACGCCTCGGCGTACGTGGGGTCGATGGCCACCGCCTGGTGGAAGCACTCGACCGCCTTGAGGAGGTCGGGCCTGGTGCGCCGTTCCCAGAAGTAGCGCCCCTTGAGGAAGCTCTCGTACGCGGCGACGGCGCGCGGGCGTGTGGCGAGCGGCGCGCCCTCGGACGTCTCGAACGCCGGGACGAGTGCCGCCACGATGGCGCGTGCCACGTCCTCCTGCACCGCGAAGACGTCCGCCAGCTCGCGATCGTACGTCTCCGACCACGCGATGGACTGGTCGGCGGCGCGCACGAGCTGCACGGTCACCTTGAGCCGGTCGCCCGACCGTCGCACGCTGCCCTCGAGCAGGTGGCTCACGCCCAGCATGTGGGCCATGGTGCGCGCGTCGAGGTTCTTGCCGCGCAGCGCGAACGCCGTGGTGCGCGCCGTGACGCGGATGCCGCGCACCTTGCCGAGCGCACCGATGAGCTCGTCGGTCAGGCCGTCGGTCAGCGCCGCATCGTCCGCGTTGCCGCTCGTGTTCGCGAGCGGCAGCACCGCCACCGAGACGGTGCGCGACCGCAGCGAGGGCGTGCGGCCGCTCGGCGTCCGCGGCGTGGGTGGCGGCATGTAGGCCGCCGCGGGATTCACCGCGATTGCGGCGAGCGCCTGCATCACGTCCGACGCCGCCTGCGGGCGGGCGGCGGGATCCTTCTGCAGCAGGTGATGCACCAGCGCCTCGAGCGCCACGGGCACGTCGCCCGCGGCGCGGCTCAGCGGCTCGGGCTCGACCGAGAGCACGGCGTGCAGCACGGCCGCGTAGGTGGGTCCGTCGAAGGGCCGATGGCCGGCGAGCATCTGGTAGAGCGTGACGCCGAGCGTCCAGAGATCGGCCCGGTGGTCGACGCCGTGGCCGCGCAGCTGCTCGGGTGCCAGGTAGGCCGGCGTGCCCATGAGCGCCCCCGACTGCGTGGTCTCCTGGTCGAGCAGCTTGGCGATGCCGAAGTCGGTGAGCTGCACGGCGCCGGCCGCGTCGAAGAGCACGTTCGCAGGCTTCACGTCGCGATGCACGATGCCGAGGTCGTGCGCGGCGCCGAGGGCGGCCGCCAGCTGTCCCGCGATGCGCACCGCGTCCGGCACGGCGAGCGGCCCGTGCGCGAGCCGCGCCGCGAGCGAGCCACCGGCGCAGTGTGCCATCGCGAAGAAGGGGGTGCCGTCGGGAGTGATGCCGGTCTCGAGCAGCCGTGCCACGTGGGGATGCTCGAGCCGTGCCACGATGTGGCGCTCGGCGAGGAATCGCCGGAGTGCCGTGCCGCCGGCGTACGCCCCCTCGCGCAGCATCTTGAGCGCCACGGGTGGTTCGGCAGGCGCGCCGTCCCGCTGGGCGAGGTAGACGATGCCCATGCCGCCGCGCCCGAGCTCCTGCAGGATGCGGAACGGGCCGATCCGGCCGGGCAACGGTCCCGGCGCAGGCGTGGGCGCTACCGGCCGCGGCTCGCCGGGCTGCGTCAGGAGCGGTGCGGCCAGGTCGATGGCGCGGCCCGCGAGCACGCCGTCCTCGTGCGCGTGGGCCCGGAGCAGGCGCCGCACCAGCGTGCGAAGCGGCGCATTGCCCTGGCAGGCCCGCTCGACGAAGAGCGACTGCTCGTGCGGCGTGAGGTCGAGCGCCGCATCGAGGATGGCGTCGGCCTGACGGAACAGGCTGGCGTGGGAGTCGGGCACGCGGGCTCGCGCTCAGTCCAGCAGGTCGGGATACAGGTCGGCGTACAGCCAGCTGCGCGCCTTGGCCCAGTCGCGCTTCACCGTGCGGGCACTGACGCCGAGCGCCTCCGCCGTCTCGTCTTCCGTGAGGCCGCCGAAGAAGCGGCACTCCACCACCCGCGCCTGGCGGGCGTCCATGCCCGAGAGCCGCACGAGCGCGGCGTCGAGGGCCACGAGCAGGTCGGCGCGCTCGTCGGCCGCGAGCAGATCCACGGACTCCAGGGAAATGCGCCGGGCGCCGGCGCCGCGCTTGGCGGCGCCATGACGCCGCGCGTGATCGACGAGGATGCGTCGCATGGCCGTGGCCGCGATGGCGAAGAAGTGCGCCCGGTCCCGGAACCGCGACTGCCGCTGGTCCACCAGCCGCAGGTAGGCCTCGTGCACCAGCGCCGTGGTGCCGAGGGTGTGACCGATGTTTTCCCGGCGGAGCTGGCGGTGCGCCAGGCCGCGCAGCTGCTCGTAGACGACGGGGAAGACGGCATCGAACGCCACCGGATCCCCGTCGGTGGCGCGCTGCAGCAGTCCCGTCACGTCCGGCGGAGCGTCCATGAAGGCATGGCCCGATTCGGGGCCGGATATCGCGTTAGGGATGAAGGCGACCAACCGGGTCCGGTTCGAACATCGCCTCTGCCGCGGGTGATCGCAATCCGCGGTACCCGTGCCATCAGACCTCATGTGGACGAGCCCGGCGTCGTCCCGTGCACCGCCGTGGAGGCCGTCATGTTCAACATCAAGCGTGTATGGGTGTTGGGGGCGTTGGTTTCGATGTTGATGGCCGCCTGCGGCGAGAATCCGTCCTCCCCGCCGATCGGGTCCGCCGCCGTCGCCACCGAGGCGGAGTCCGCGCCCCTCGCCTGGGCGGCCCCCGGCAAGCGGGCCGATCTGCTCGAGGCGGTGACCACCTGGAACGATCACATCGCGACGTTCAGCCGCCTGGCCCTCGTCCCGCCGCCGCGCGAGGCGCGCATGGCCGCGATGGCGAACACGACGGTGCACGACGTGCTCAACGCCGTGAAGCGGCGTTACGAGGGGTACGCCTACACCGGCTCGGTGTCGGAGCCGCTGCTGGTGGAGGCGGCGGTCGCCACCGGCGCCCACGACGTGCTCGCGTCCGTCGGGACGGGGCTCGCGCCCGGCAACACGGCGCCGGCGTTCATCGCCCAGTCGTACGCCACCTACATGGCCACGCTCCCCGACGGTGTCGAGAAGACCCGCGGCGTCGAGCTCGGCCGCGCCGCGGCGGCCGCCATGATCGCGTTGCGCGCGAACGACAACTCGGTTGGCCCCTTCGCGGTGCCGTACACCTCCACCGGCGAGCCGGGGAAGTTCCGGCCGCTCATCCCGCCGTCCAACACCGGGCTGTCGGGCCAGGTGGCGATCCCGCACTGGGCGACTGTCCGTCCCTTCGTGATGACCTCGCCCTCGCAGTTCCGGGCGCCGCCGCCCTACGGCGCCGCCACGGTGCAGGCTGCGGTGCAGACGCCGCAGTACCTGGCGGACTACGCGGAGGTGAAGGCGTACGGCGGCGTCGTGTCGGCGGTGCGCACGCCGGACCAGGCGGACATCGGCTTCTTCTGGGTCGGCAGCTCCATCCAGGGCTGGAACGAGGCGGCGCGTGTCATCGGTCGTCAGCGGCAGCTCGGCGCGTGGAAGCTGGCGCGGCTGCTTGCCCATGTCCATCTCGCGCAGGCCGACTCGTACATCGCCACGTTCGACAACAAGTTCTTCGACCTGTTCTGGCGCCCGGTCACCGCGATCCGGCTCGGCAACCTGGACCCGGGCACGCCCGGTGATCCCGCGTGGAACGTCATGACGTCGGCGGTCGCGGCCATCGGCGGCACGCCGCCGGTGCCGGAGTACAACTCGTCGCACGCCGCGGCGGGCGGCGCCTCGGGCACGGCGATCATGGGGAACGTGCCCGGCCGGATCGCGTTCAGCATGACGAGCGGCACGTCGCAGACGGGGAAGCCGCGCGCCTGGGGTTCCGTCGACGAGGCCATCCGCGAGAACTCGGACTCGCGCGTGTACGTGGGCTTCCACTTCCGCCACGCCACGGAGATCGGCGAGGCGCAGGGGCGGGCCATCGGCCGGTGGGTGCTGGAGCACTCGCTGGCGAAGGTGGGCGACGAGGACTGAGCCGCCGGCGGACGGCGCGTGCGCGAAGGGGCCTCCCGGATCGGGGGCCCCTTCAGCGTTCGACGACCGCGGGCTCGCCGACCGGCACGTCGGTGGCGAAGCACCGCCCGCGACCGGCCCGCTTGGCGGCGAGCAGGCGCGCGTCGGCGCAGTCGAGCAGCTCCTCGGGCGTGGTGACCGCGTCGGTGGGCAGGCCGGCCACCCCCGCGCTGAAGTTGATCACCAGCGACTGGCCGTCGCCGAGGGCGAGCGGCGCCCCGGCGAGGTCCTGCCGCAGCGCCTCGATCCTGAAGAGCGCCGCCTCCGGTGGCGTGCCGGCGAGCAGGATGACGAACTCCTCGCCGCCGTAGCGCGCCACCAGGTCGGTGCGCCGCATGCTGCGCGCGAGACGGTCGGCCACCGCGCGCAGCGCCCGGTCGCCGACGATGTGGCCGTGCACGTCGTTGATGCGCTTGAAATGGTCGACGTCGAGGATGGCCAGCGACAGGGGCTGGCCGTCGCGCTCGACGCGCTCCATCGCGGCGCGCAGCGCGCGGTCGAAGTGACCCCGGTTGTAGAGCCCGGTGAGGCGGTCGCGGGCGGCGAGATAGAGGAGCCGCTGCGCCCGGCGCACGATCGTCACCGCGAGGAGCAGTGCCACCCCGAGCAGGATCAGCCGGGTGGCGAGGTCGACGGCCGAGTAGGGGCCGGCGTCCGGGACCCAGACGGGGCTGTGCAGGTCGTACCGGGCGGCGGCGAAGGCCCAGAGGCCCGCGTACTGGCTGATCGCCAGCAGCCCCACGGCGATGCAGATGCGCGCGTCGTAGCGCAGGCTCGTCGCGACGATGGCCAGGAAGTACATCTCGAAGGTCACCTTCGAGTTGAGCGCCAGCAGCGGCGAGCCCACCACGAGGAAGGTGACCAGCGCGATGCTCACCATCGACACGTCGAACGCGCTCGACGCGAACCCGATCCACGGCCGCCATCCGCCGCGGCGCAGCACGTGCCAGATCAGGAACGCCACCAGCGCCGCGGCCACCGTCACGACGAACCCGGTGCGGTGGATCGGCTCGTGCGGCTCGCGCACGATGTTCCAGGTGGGCGAGAGGAGCAGCAGCGCCATCGCCAGCAGCCGCACCCGGGCGACGACATGCTCGCCCTCGAGGCCGGCGGCGGCGAGTGCCGGATCGGGCGGCGCCCACAGCGGCGGCGGCGCGGCGCCGTCGGTGTACCGCTGGGCGGGGGCGAGGGTGGCCATGCGCGGAAGATACGCGCACCTTTCCACGGCCCCTACCCGAGGATGTCCCGTGCCCCGACTCGCCGCCGGCCTCGTGGCCAACGACGACGGCAAGGTCCGCTGCTGGTGGTGCCAGGCCGACGACGCCTATCGCGCCTATCACGACACCGAGTGGGGCTATCCCGTCACCGATGATCGCCGGCTCTTCGAGAAGTTCTGCCTCGAAGGGTTCCAGGCGGGCCTGAGCTGGCTGACGATCCTGCGGCGGCGCGAGGGGTTCCGGAAGGCGTTCGCCAACTTCGAGTACGAGGCGGTGGCGCGCTTCAACGAGCGGTCGGTGCAGCGGCTGCTGCAGGACCCGGGCATCATCCGCCACCGCGGCAAGATCGAGGCGACGATCAACAACGCCCGCCGCGCCGCCGAGCTGGTGCAGGAGTTCGGCTCCATCTCGGCCTACCTGTGGCGCTTCGAGCCCGATCCGAAGACGCGGCCCAGGAAGCTTACCTACGACGCGGTACGCACCTTCGTCACGTCGCCCGAATCGATCGCGCTCGCCAGGGACATGAAGCGGCGCGGCTGGAAGTTCCTCGGCCCCACCACGCTCTATGCGCACATGCAGGCGATGGGCATGGTGAACGACCACATCCATGGCTGCCACGTGCGGCCGCTCGCGGAGGCCGCGCGGAAGGAGCTCGGGCGCTGACGCGCGCCCTCAGTCGAGCAGCAGCAGCACCGCCGTGAGCGCCACGCCGAGGACGATCACCAGCGCGGAGGTCAGCAGGATCGGCAGCAGGTGGATGATGCCGGGGTACTCGCGCTCGAGCGACCGGGCCCGCTGCAGGTGGCGCCAGGTGGCGAGCGCGAGGGTCACCGTGCCGACGCTCGCGAGCGCGATGGCGGAGACCCGCGCGCCCGCGAGCCAGACGGTGCCGTCCAGCAGCTGGGCGCGATACAGCGCGGCGAGGCCGCGGTCGATCCCGAACCCGGCGCCGATGAGGGTGACGCAGGTGCGCACCCACGAGAGCTGGGTGCGCTCGAGCGAATCGGCGGTGCGCTGGACCGATTGCGCGGTCCGCTCGCGTTCCTGATCCAGCGCGTGTGCACCCAGGTCGCTCATGGAGCGTGATACCCGGCAGCCGCAGCGGCGGGAGTGGCCCTGCGGACATTTCCCGGTCAGGGCCCTCGCGATAACTTGCCTCTTGCCGCTGGACCCTTCCCCGACCCGGAGCCGTCTCGATGGGCATGATGCAGGAGTTCAAGGAATTCGCCCTGAAGGGCAACGTGATGGACCTCGCCGTCGGCGTGATCATCGGCGGCGCGTTCGGGAAGATCGTGGACTCGGTGGTCAACGACCTCATCATGCCCATCGTGAGCCTCTTCACGGGCGGCCTCGACTTCTCCAGCATGTTCGTCGCGCTCAAGCCGATGCCCGAGGGCGCGCCGCACACCCTCGCGGCCGCGAAGACGGCTGGCGTGCCGGTGCTCGCCTACGGCAACTTCATCAGCATCGTCATCAACTTCATCATCCTGGCGTTCGTCATCTTCCAGCTGGTGAAGTTCATGAACCGGCTCCGGCACGTGCAGCCGCCCGCGCCGCCGGCGCCGCCCGAAGAGGTGTTGCTGCTCAAGGAGATCCGCGACGCGCTCCGCGCGCGCTGAGGCGGGCGCACTCCGCCTGGCGCTCGCGCTCCTGGCGTGGGCGCCCCTCGCGGCGCGGGCGCAGCAGGACGCCCCCGCGCCGCGCGGCACGTCCGCCGGGGAGCGGGGCCGCATCTCGTGGTACGGCCAGTCGTTCGCGGGGAAGCGCACGGCGAGCGGCGAGGCGTTCGATCCCTCGGCGATGACGATGGCCCACCCGACGCTGCCCTTCGGCACACGTGTGAAGGTGACCAACCTGCGCAACAAGCGCTCGGTCGTGCTGCGGGTGAACGACCGCGGCCCCTATCACGCCAACCGCATCGGCGACGTGTCCGAGGCGGCGGCGCGGGAGCTGGGGATCTGGCGGCGGGGGACGGGACGGGCACTGCTGGAGGTGGTGGACTAGGGCGGGCGGCGGGAAGCTCGCTGCCGTTCCCATAGGGCAATCCTATGGACAAACCGCGCACCGCAGTGCATATGTGCAGTCCTGTCTCAAACCCGTACCGCGGGGCTGCGCGTGATGCCCCGGGACGGGATCATCGCCACTCGGGGGTCAGACATGTCCGCACTGGTCGCGCTTGCCGTCAGTATCGGTCTGCTTGGCGCCGTCGCCACGTTCCTCTACCTCACCCTCGGACTCGCGGTCTGGGCCGGCTTCATCGCCTGGGCGTGCTTCTTCCACTCAGGCGGCGACGAGACGGCCCTCAAGCGCACGATCGCCGGCAACATCTTCGGCGCCGTCTGCGCCTGGGTCGCTGCCATGCTCATCCTCAACGTGCCGCTCGGCGACACCCTCGGGTTGCCGCTGTGGGCCGGCATCGTGGTGGGGCTCACCGTGTTCGTCATGGTGCTGGCCTCGCAAGTCGGCGCGCTCTCCGTGATCCCGGCGAGCGTCTACGGCTACGCGGCGCTGTTCGCGTACCTGCTGCAGACGGCGGAGGCGATGGTCGTCGGCCGGCTGCTCGGCGTCGACGTCCGGGCGAACCCGCTGCTCGTCGTGGTCATCTCGATGGT
This sequence comes from Gemmatimonadales bacterium, assembly GCA_036276435.1. Lineage (GTDB taxonomy): Bacteria > Gemmatimonadota > Gemmatimonadetes > Gemmatimonadales > GWC2-71-9 > JAGGAG01. The sequence goes on along the minus strand of DASUOW010000088.1, from coordinate 14,636 downwards.
GATCGGCGCGCTCTTCGGGTGGGCCTCGGCGAAGCTCGCCGCGACGCTGTCGGCGAAGAAGGCGGAGCAGGCGACGGCGTGACGCGCCGCGGCTGACCGATGAACGGCCCACGAACTCCTCGTGGGCCGTTCGCGCGTCAGAGCGCGTAGAGTTCGCCGTACTTCCGCCGAAGGCCCGTGATGAGCGGGGCGGGATCGGGTGGCGCGCCCGTCGCCCGCCGCACCAGTTCGGCGGAGGTCCAGCGCCGGCCGTGGCGGTGCACGTTGTCGCGCAGCCACCCGAGCAGGCCCGAGAAGTCGCCCTTGCCCCAGGCCGGCGCGAAGTCGCCCACGTCGCGCTCGGCGGCCTCGAGGAACTGCGCCGCGTAGACGTTGCCGAGCGTGTAGGCCGGGAAGTAGCCGAACAGCCCCGCCGCCCAGTGGCTGTCCTGCAGGACGCCCTCGGCGTCGTCGGCCGGCGTCACCCCCAGCAGGCGGCGGTAGGCGTCGTTCCACGCGCCGGGCAGCTCGGCGGCGGTCAGGTCGCCGGCAATCAGCGCGCGCTCGAGCTCGAAGCGGATGAAGATGTGGAGGTTGTAAGTGATCTCGTCCGCCTCCACGCGGTTGGCGCCCGGCCGCACGGCGCAGATGGCGAAGTGGAAGTCGTCCAGCTTCACGTCGTGCAGTGCGTCGCGGAAGATGGCGCGCGTGCGCGGGTAGAAGGCGCGCCAGAAGGGACGGCTCCGTCCCACGAGGTTCTCCCACAGCCGGCTCTGCGACTCGTGCATGCCGAGCGAGACCACCTCGCCCATCGGCAGGCCGAAGTGCGCGCGATCGAGGCCCTGCTCGTACAGCCCGTGCCCCATCTCGTGCAGCACGGCGAAGAAGCCCCGCGGGAAGCTGCGCGAGTCGTAGCGCGCGGTGAGCCGCACGTCGCCCGGGCCCACCGCGGTGCAGAAGGGGTGCTCGGCGAGGTCGAGCCGCCCGCCCTCGAAGTCGAAGCCGAGGGCGGACGCGACGGCCTCGCTGAAGAGCCGCTGGCGATCGACGGGAAAGTCGCGCCGGAGCAGCTTCGCCTGCGGCTTGCGCGAGGAGCCGCCGACCTCGCCGAGCAGCGCGAGCAGCTCCTGCTGCAGCACGGCGAACAGGGCCGCCACGTCGGCGGTGCGCACCCCCGGCTCGTACTCCTCCAGCAGCGCGTCGTACGGGGTGTCCGCGTAGCCCAGCGCCTCGGCCTCGGCGCGCGAGAGGCCCACGAGGCGCTCGAGCCACGGGCGGAACGCGGCGTAGTCGGCGTTCTCCTTCGCCTCGATCCACGCCTCGTAGGCGAGCGAGGCGACGCGCGCGCCCTCCTCGACCAGCGAGCGCGGCAGCTTCTTCTCGCGCTCGTACTCGTGGCGGAGCCAGCGGACGTTCACCGCCTCGGCGGCGTCGGGATCCTGCAGGAGCTCCGAGCCCTCGAGCACGTCGAGCAGCTCGCCGTAGCGCGGGTCGGTGCCGCGCTCGTGCAGCAGCCCCGCGAGCAGCGCGCGCTGCTCGCTGCGATGCGCGACGCCGGCCTTCGGCATGTACGTCTCCTCGTCCCACTCCAGCAGGTCGGCGCAGGAGGCGAGGAGGGCCTCCTCGCGGGCGCGGCGGACGAGGTCGGCATAGGCGGTTTCGGGGGTCACGCGGGCTCCATTTGCGTCGACGGGTGCTCCGCGCGTAATACTACCGCATGCTCACGCCAGCGGAAGAAGTCGGCCTCGCCGGCCACGCGCTCGCCGGGCGCGTGCGACGCGCCATGCTGCGGCTCGAGGGCGCGCCGCTCGACGCGCTGCTGCAGCGCATCCGCGAGGAGGCCGACCGCCGCGGGATGTGGTACCTGCACGAAGGCGCGCGGGAGTCGATCCGCGTGCTCGCGACGCCCATCCCCGTCATGCACGAGCAGCTGCGCTACGTGCACGAGGTCACCTGGCGCCTCATGCAGGCGTGCCGCCGGCTGCCGTCGCTCTATCTCGCCGATCCGGCAGTGCGCGCGGTGCTGCGGCTCACCGACGGCGAGGAGGCGTGGCTGCACGCGAGCTGGTCGCCGTTCCACGAGCGCCACAACCCCACCTTCGGCCGGCTCGACGCGCTCGCCGACTTCCGTGCGCCCAACTGGCGCGAGACGCTGCAGTACCTCGAGCCCAACCTGCACGGCGTGGGCGGCCTGCACCTGGTGCCGAGCGCCGCCGAGGTGGTGGCGACGGTGATGGCGCCGGCCATCGGCGTGGTGGAGCCCGAGCTGGCGCTGGCACCCACGCCCGACCTGCGGGCGCTGCTCGTCGAGGTGCTGCTGGGCCACCTCGACGCGCTCGGCGACCGCGGCGGCGCCATCGCCCTGCTCGAGCCGCTCGACGCCGAGGACGGGCCCAACGACCAGGAGCCGCTCGCGCGGCACCTGCGCGAGGCGTACGGGCTCACCGTGGTGCACGCGGACCCCCAGCAGCTGCACTGCCGCGACGGCGCGGCGTGGTGCGGCGACGTGCGCGTCGCGCTCGCCTATCGCGACTACGAGGTGCTCGATCTCGTGGAGCTGGCGGCGGAGGGCGTCGACGTCTCGGCGATGCGGCTCCTGTTCAGGGAGAACCGCCTCGTGAGCCCCATCGGCGCGGAGATCGACCAGAAGGCGTGCTGGGAGGTGTTCACCGACCCGGTGCTGGCCGAGCGGCACTTCACGGCGGAGGAGCGGCAGGTGTTCGCGCGGCACGTGCTGTGGACGCGGCTGCTCGAGGACCGGCGCACCACCGATCCCGCCGGCCGCGAGGTGGACCTGCTCGAGTGGGTGCGGCGCGATCGCGAGCTGCTGGTGCTCAAGCCCAACCGCGCCTACGGCGGCGAGGGCGTCATGGTGGGGCCGGCGGTGACGCAGGCGGCGTGGGAGGCGGCCCTCGACGCCGCGCTCGCCGACGAGGACGATCGCTGGGTGGTGCAGCGGGTGGCGACGATTCCGGTCTACGAGTTTCCCGCGCGGGACGAACAGGGCGCGCTGCACGAGGCGCCGTACCACGTGGTGTACGGCTTCGCGCCGACGGCGTCCGGGGTCGCCGTGCTCACGCGTGCGTCGCAGCGGCAGGTCATCAACGTGGCCCAGCGCGGCGGGCTCGCCGCCGTCATGCTGGGCGACCGGCCGGTGCTCGCCGCGGCGGTGTGACCCCTCAGTCCTCCAGCGCGAACGTCACCCGCACCACCGCGGTGATGTCCTTGTCGATCGCGCTCACGTCGTTCATCCCGTAGTCCGAGATCTCGGTGCTGTTGCGGGGCGTGATCTGGAAGACGCCCTGCCGCACGCTCTTGATGCGCCCGATCGCCGCGCCGCTCTTCTCGGCGATCTGCGTGGCGCGCACGGTGGCGTCCTTCGTGGCGTCGCCGAGCATCTCGATGCGCATGCCGGCGAGGCCGGTGAAGAGGTACTGCGGGGCTTCCGGGGAGAGCGGGATGCCCTGGGCCAGCAGTTCGCCGGCGGCGGCGCTCAGCGCGGTGACGCTCGCGATGTCGCGCGACGTCACGGCGATCGCCTGCGACATGCGGTAGCCCGTGACCTGGTTGGTGAACTCGCCGTTGACCATCTGGCGCACGGTGTTGCTGTTGATCGCGGAGAGGACGACGACCGAGTCGGCGAAGCCGCGGGCCGTCACGAAGCGCCGCACCACGTCCATGTGCCGGGCGAGCTCCGCCGCGGCCTCGGGCAGCGTGGCGCGCTGCACCTCGATGGTCCCGCGCCACGACGCCATGTCGCTCGTGATGGGCCGGCGGGCGGAGCCGGTGACGGTGATCTCGTCGCCGGCGCGCCGCAGCCGCTCGACGGCGCCGCTCACGATGGCGGCCGCGCCGAGGAAGGCGAGGCCGAGGATGACGGCGGGCCAGATCAGGGCACTGCCGGACGGTCGCGGGCTGTCGGTGGTCATGCGGGCGGCGAGGAAGGGGATGCCGGAATCATAGCAGCCCCGTCCCCGTCCGGCCTCAGAAGGAGCGCAGCGCGGCGCGGATGGCTTCCTCGCCCCCCGGGAAGGCGAACCGGATGCGCCCGTCCTTCACCACGTAGACCACGGAGGGATGCGTCACGTCACCCGTCTTCGCGTTGCGGGTGCGGGGGATGCGCCAGCGGGTCAGGGTCGCCTCGACGGCCTCGGGCGCGCCGCTCAGCACGTGGGCGTCGCCGGTCACGCCCCACGCGGACGCCACGGCGGGCAGCCGGGCCGGCGTGTCGCGCCACGGATCGAGCGTCACGATCAGGACGGCGGCGTCGGCGTCGGGTTCCCGGTCCCGGGCCGACAGGACGTCGTGCACCACGACCGGGCACACCGTTTCGCAGTGCGCGAAGGCGAACGTCACCAGCACGGGCCGCCGGCCGAAGCGCGACAGCGTCACTTCCTCGCCGGCCTGGTCGACCAGCGCGAGCGCTGGCGCAGGGTCGTTCACGGCGGCGGCCGACAGCCGATCGTCGCCCGAGCGCGCGTCGATGATGAACGGCTCCGCCTGCGCCTGTGCCGCCGACACGCGCGCCGCGGCCGCCACCGCGCCGCCCGCGAGCGCCGCCGCGGTGATGCCGAGGGCGAGCTGGCCCCCGGCGTGCGAGGTGAGCGCGCGCAGCCCCGCGCGGACCTCGTCGCCCCACACCACCAGCAGCAGTCCCAGGACGCCGAGCGGGGAGGCGATGAGGGCGATCCACCCGCCCGCATCCGGCAGCCCCGTCTCCGAGGTGCCGAAGCAGGCGAGCCGGGTCCGCACCAGCCAGTCGGGCGGCGCGGAGGGCAGGGGCCAGAGGGCGAGCGCCCACCAGCTGGCCGTGATGACGCCAAGGGCGGCGAGCGCGGCGAGGGCCAGTGCCGCGCCGCGCGGGGACGGACTCAGCCGATCTTCCATACGAAGGACAGCACCTTCCAGTTGACGAAGTAGTAGACCACGAACGCGAGCAGGAAGATGCCCACGAGCGCGAGCGTGCCCGGCGCCGGGCCCCAGATCCCCCGCCCGGGCGCGTGCAGCGCCTCGTTGCGCGCGTCCACGTCGGGCGCGTGCACCGGCGGGTGCGTGATGCCCTGCGGCACCCCGACCATCGCGCGGCCCGGGGTGATCTCGCCGAGGGGCTCGCCGAAGAACACCGACTTCACGGCGATGGCGACGAAGATGAAAGCGCCGGTGGCCGCGAGCAGGCCGCCGATGCCCACGCCGGCGAGCAGCACGTCCACGGCCGGGCTGAACTGCAGGTCGAACGGCGCCTGGCTGAAGCTGATGTCCCAGTGCCGACGCGGCACGCCGAACGAGCCCGCGAACGTCATCGACATCACCATGAGGAACATGCCGCCGGCGAACACGTACGGCTGCCAGCGCGCGAGGCCCCAGAACGCCACCTTCCGGCCGAAGATGAGCGGGATCAGGTAGTACGTGGCCCCCATGAAAGCCATCGCCGTGCCGCTCACCACGGTGGCGTGGAAGTGGCCGGGCACCCGCAGCGTGTTGTGGACGATGATGTTGATCTGCTCGGTGCCGATCGCGACCCCGGTGATGCCGCCGACGAAGCCGAACACCACCACGCTCAGCACCAGCGACGAGAAGCCGGGGTCGCCCCAGGGGGCGCGCGTGAGCCACCCGAACAGCCCCGTGCCGACGCCGCGCAGGCGCTGCCCGAGTTCCATGCCGGCCGGCACCGTGAAGCCGTGGATCATGCTGGCCAGCACGGCCATGTACATGAAGTAGCTGGTGTTCACCACCTTCCACGCCGGCCCCATGCCCGGGTCCACCAGCAGGTGGTGCGCCGACGCCATCGAGATGAAGAGGACGTAGAGCACGAAGGCGGAGCGGCTGATCTTCTCGTTGAGCACGATCGCGCCGATGGTGAGCGCACCGAGCATGTACCAGATGGCGACCATCGCGGCGACGTTGATCTGCTGCGACGAGTGGCCGAGGGCCCACCACACCATGCGGTACACCTGCGGGTCCACGTTCATCAGGCCGAGGGACCAGAGGAACGTCGGGACGTAGATCGCCGCGCCGTGCAGCAGGGTGATGATGGCGATGATGTCCGCGGCGATCGCGCCGTAGGTCACCAGCGGCACCGAGCCCGAGTAGGCCCCCTCGCGCCGGCCGATGACGAGGTTGCCGATGAAGAGCAGCGTGACGATGAGCGCGCCGACGGCGAAGAGGATGATGCCGAGGTAGTAGAGCGGGTGCGCCTTCAGCGGGACGTACGAGGTGAAGAGCACGTCCGCCCGGCCGCTCCACATCATGACCTCCACCAGCACCGCGCCCCCCACCATGAGCGCGAACGCCGCCCATGCCGTCCGCGGGGCCACCTGCCGGGCGTTCACGAGCACGGTACTGGCGAAGTACAGCACCGCCATCTCGAAGAAGATGATGAAGAAGATCAGCATGCTCATGCCGTGCACCGTGAGGATCCGGTAGAACCAGACCGCCGAGAGCAGGTGCACGGCCTGCCAGCGGGTCAGCACCAGCAGCACGGCCGCGATGGCGCCGATGAGCAGCGCCACGACCGACACGACCGCGTTGGCCTTGATCAGCGCCTCGGCCTGGCTGTGGATGCGGCGGCCGGTGACGCTGCAGGTGCGGAACGTTGCGTCGCTCACTGGGCACCTCCGGTCAGGCTCGTCTGCGGGCCGTCGACCACGATGACGCGGCCGAGCATGGTATGGTGCCCGATGCCGCAGAACTCGTTGCAGATGATCCGGAAGTCGCCGGCCTCGGTCGGCGTCATGCGCAGGCCGTAGTCGTAGCCGGGAATCACCTGGAAGTTCACGTTGAGCGGGTAGAGGCTGAAGCCGTGGTTCACGTCGAGCGCCGAGAGGTGGATGGTGTACTCCACGCCCTTCTGCAGCTGCAGGATGGGCGTCCACTGGAACGCCATCGCCGTCAGGTACACGTCGGCGCCCGGCGGCGGGGCGACGATCGGCATGCCGCGGTCCTCGCCGATCTTGTACTGCGCGGTGAATTCCTGCGTGCGGGCGAAGAACGCCTGCGGATCCACCCTGCGGCGGATTCCCGAGGGATTCTGCCCGCCGCGCATGTGCCACAGCGGCATCATCGCGAACAGCACCATGCACCAGCCGAAGGCGATCGCCACCCACAGCTTCTCCGTCTTGTGCGCCGGCTTCCACCAGATGCCCCGGGGCGCGTCCAGGCCGGTATGGGTCTCGGTATGCATGTGGGCCTCAGGGCAGGGTGGCGGTGGGCAGCGTGAGGATCTCCCAGAGTCCCCAGCCGGTGTAGACCACCGCCATGATGGCGATGCCCGCCACGAGGAGGAGGTAGATGTTGTCGAACAGCCGCTGCCCGAGCGGAACGGGCTCGGACGGGCGACCGGGCGCGACCTGCGGATCAGGCATGCGACGACTCCGGGGCTGGCGATGGAGGGGGACGGCACAAACTTGATAAGTTCATGATTATATCCTATTCTTGAAAGCGCAAGCCCCCGACTTCCCACCTCTCGCCCCGGACCGCCCGCATGGCCGACGCCTCCCTCGCGCACCGCCTCATGACGGCCATGCGACGACCGCTGGCCCTCGCGGACGCGGGGCTCAACCGCCTCTACGGCTGGCGCGGCAACCCCCTGTACCAGAGCGGCACGATCGCGGTGGCGATGCTGCTGGTGCTGATCGCCTCCGGACTGTGGCTGCTGCTGCTCTACCGCGTGGGCGCGCCGTGGGCCTCGGTGGCGCGACTGACGGAGCAGCGCTGGACGGGCAACTGGGTGCGCGGCCTGCACCGCTACGCCTCCGACGCGGCGCTGGTGGCGACGGCGGTGCACGCGCTGCGCCTGCTGCTGCAGCGGCGCAGGTGGGGGCCGCGCACACTCGCGTGGCTGTCGGGGCTGCTGCTCACCGGCGTGATGCTGCTGCTCGGCTGGACGGGCTTCGTGATGGTGTGGGACGGCTTCGGGCAGCAGCTCGCGCTCGAGGGTGCCCGCGTGCTCGACGCGCTGCCGGTGCTGTCCGAGCCGGTCAGCCGCGCCTTTGCGGGCGACCGCCCGGTGCCGACCGCATTCTTCTTCCTCAACCTGTTCATCCACGTGGCGCTGCCGCTGCTGCTGGGGCTGCTGCTCTGGCTGCACGTGTCGCGCGTGGCGCGTGCGGTGCTGCTGCCGCCGCGTGCGCTGCTGTGGGGCACGATCGGCGCCCTGACGCTCGCGGCGGTGGCCTGGCCGCTGGACATGGCCCCGGCAGCCGACGCGCTGACGCTTCCGGCCGCGGTGCCCGCAGATTGGTTCTACGCCTTCTGGATGCCGGTGACGCGCGAGCTGTCCCCGGGCGCCGTGTGGGCGCTGGCCATCGCGCTGGGCGCCGGACTCGCGAGCATCCCGTGGCTGACCCGGCCGCGGGGACAGCGCCGGCCCCCGCCCTCGGTGGTGGACCGGCAGCTCTGCACCGGGTGCGACCAGTGCGTGCAGGACTGCCCGTACGATGCGATCAGGCTCGAGCCGCGCACCGACGGACGCCCGACGCTCGTCGCGCGCGTGGACCCGGCGCGCTGCGTCAGCTGCGGCATCTGCTCGGCGTCGTGCGCGCCGATGGGCGTCGGGCCGGCGGGGCGCACCGGCCGCGACCAGCTCGAGCAGATCCGCGCGGCCATGTCCGGGGTGGAGGCGGAGACCGGACGGATCGTGGTCTTCGCCTGCCGGCATGGCCCGGGCGCGCTCGCGCCGGCGCTCACCGACGCGGGGGCGCAGGTGCGGCTGGTGGACTGCGCCGGGAATCTCCACACCTCGACCGTGGAGTTCGCGCTGCGCCGCGGTGCCGCGGGGGCGTTGATCCTGTCGTGCCCGCCGCGTGACTGCCGCAACCGCGAGGGCCCCGCGTGGCTGGAGCAGCGCCTCTATCACGAGCGCGAGGCCGAGCTCAAGGCGCGGGTGGACCGACGGCGACTGCGGGTGGCCTACGTGGGCGCGGCGGAGGGCGTGGAAGCGCGGGCGGCATTCGCCGAGCTGGAGGCATCGGTGGCCGGCCTGGCACGACCGCTGGCGGAGGCGGCGCCGGACCTCGACGAGGCGTGCGAGACGTCGCCGCGGGAGGCCCCATGACACCGGTCCGTGGCGCGACGGGGGCGATCGTAGCCGTGCTGGCCGCGCTGCTGCTCGCCTGGGGCTCGCGGGCGTCGATGCGGTTCAACGACCCGGAAACCGGGATGATCCGCCTCGCCTGGAGTGCCCGCCCCGAACGGGTCGAGCGCTGCGTGACGCGGAGCGACGAGGAACTCGCGGAGGTGCCGGCGCACATGCGCCAGCGCGTGGCCTGCGAAGGCCGAAGCGCGCGCTATCGCCTGGTGGTGCGACGCGACGGGACCGTGCTGGCCGACGAAGTGCTGACGGGCGGCGGGGCGCGTCAGGACCGGCCGATCTACCTGCTGCGCGACTTCCCGACGGCCCCCGGCACGCATCGGCTGGAGGTTACTTTTCAGCGTCTCGATTCGGTCGAGGCGGTGCAGGAGGACAGCGTCGCGCCGCAGGCGACCGAGCGGGAGCGCCGCGAGACGCAGGAGCGCGGGCGCCGGCGCGGCGAGGCCATTCCGGCGCGCCTCGAGTTCGCCGCGGCGCGCGAGGTCGCGGCCCGATCCGTCCTGCTCATCACCTACGATACGGAGCGCCGGGTGCTGGTGTCCCGCGCTGCCGGTGGATCCCCATGACGCACGATTCCCCCGCCGCCCGCCGACTCGTCGGCCGCTGGCTGGCCCTGTGGGCCGGCATGGTCTTCCTCACCGTGCTCATCGGCGGGGCCACCCGCCTCACCGAGTCGGGCCTCTCCATCACCGAGTGGAATCCGGTCACTGGGGTGGTGCCGCCGCTGTCCGAGGGCGCGTGGCAGGCGGAGTTCGCCAAGTACCAGCAGATCCCGGAATACCAGCAGCTCAATCGCGGCATGAGCCTGGCCGAGTTCAAGCAGATCTTCCTGTGGGAGTACGTGCATCGGCTCTGGGCCCGGCTCGTGGGCCTCGCCTTCGCGGTGCCGCTGGCCATCTTCGTCCTGCGGCGCATGCTCGCCCCGGCGCTGGCCCGGCGGCTCGGCCTCGTGCTCGTGCTCACCGGCCTGCAGGCCGCGATGGGCTGGTACATGGTGAAGAGCGGGCTGGCGGTGCGCACCGACGTCAGCCAGTACCGCCTGGCGGCCCACCTCGGGCTCGCCCTGGTCATCTACGTGCTGACCGTCTGGACCGCCGCCGACCTGCTGCGCGGCGAGCCGGCGGCGATGCCCGGGTCCGCAGCGGTGCGCCGGCGCACCGTGGCGTTCGCCGGACTGACGTTCCTGACGGCGGTGGCCGGCGCCTTCGTGGCGGGGCTCGATGCGGGCAGGGCGTACAACACCTTCCCGCTGATGGGCGGGCGGCTCGTGCCCGACGGCTACCTGCAGTTGACGCCGTGGTGGCGCAACATGTTCGAGCACGTGCCTGCGGTGCAGTTCAACCATCGTCTGCTCGGCATCGCCACCGTCGCGATGGCGATATCGCTGTGGTGGCTGGCGCGACGCGCCACGCTGCCGGAACCGGCCGTCCGGCTGACCCGGTTCGCCGCCATCGTCGCGATGCTGCAGGTGGGCCTCGGCATCGCCACGCTGCTGCTCGCGGTGCCGGTTTCACTGGGCGTGCTGCATCAGGCCGGAGCGGTGGCCCTCCTCACGGTCGCCATCCTTCTCCTGCACTCCCTCCGCCCGGTCCCGGTGGCGGCGGTGCTCGGCAATCCGACCCTTGCCACCTCCGCTTAACGTTCCTTCATTGTTCCTTCCAATTGCACTTACGATCAACCCGTTTCTTTACTTGCAGCGGTAGAGCCGTAGTTTACCGGAGGGAATCGGAACGACGACGCAGCCCGGCGACGAGCCGCGCCTGAATCCCGACCCAGACGCTCTATCTCTCCCGCAGTGTCCACACATCAGTTTCCCTGTTCGCGATCCGGAGGACGTCGATGTTCGGATCCACCTATGCCACGAAGCTCGCCCCGGGCGAGACCGTCGGTGAAAACCTCGCGCACCGCGGGGTCGACCGACGGGAGTTCCTCGCCTTCTGCCGCGACATGTCGATCGTGCTGGGGCTGGGCACGGCGGCGACCCCGAAGGTCGCGAAGGCTCTGCAGGCCGTGAAGCGCCCCACGGTGATCTGGCTGGAGCTGCAGGAATGCACGGGCTGCGTCGAGAGCATCCTCCGCGCGAACGACCCCACCATCGGCAACCTCCTCCTCGACGTCATCTCGCTCGACTACAGTGAAACGCTGATGGCCGGCGCGGGGCACGCGGTGGAGCAGGCGAAGCACGACTCGATGGCCGCGAACAAGGGCAAGTACGTGCTCGTGGTGACGGGCTCGGTGCCGCTCAACGAGAACGGCATCTACGCCATGATCGCCGGGAAGACGGCGAAGGACACGCTGCTCGAGGCCGCCGAGGGCGCGGCCGCGATCCTGGCGGTCGGCGCCTGCGCGCACTTCGGCAGCGTGCAGTCGGCGAAGCCGAACCCGACCGGCGCGGTGGGCGTCCGCGAGATCATCAAGGACAAGCCCGTGCTCACGATCGCCGGCTGCCCGCCGGTGCCCGAGGCGATCACGGCGACGGTGGTGCACTACCTCACCTTCGGCTCGCTGCCGAAGGCGGACAGCGAGGGGCGGCCGCTCTTCGCGTACGGCGCCCGCATCCACGACCAGTGCCCGCGGCGCGGCCACTTCGACGCCGGCCAGTTCGTGAACGTCTTCGACGACGAGGGCGCGCGGCAGGGCTGGTGCCTGTACAACGTGGGCTGCAAGGGCCCGCAGACGTTCTCGCCGTGCCCGATCTTCCAGTGGAACATGAAGACGAGCTGGCCGATCGGCGCCGGGCATCCGTGCATCGGGTGCACCGAGCCGTACTTCTGGGACACGATGACGCCGTTCTACCAGCGGCTCCCGGACGTGGGCGGCTGGGGCATCGAGCGCAACATCGACCGGGTGGGCGTCACGCTGGCCGGCCTCACGCTCGCGGGCATCGGTGCCCACGCGACGTGGACGGCGGTCGACAAGATGCGGCGCAAGAAGGAACTCCCGGTGGTCACTGAACCCCGCAGCAACAACCCGCGTGGCGGGGAGGCGAACAATGGCTAAGCAGAAGATCGTCGTCGACCCGGTCACCCGGATCGAGGGGCACCTCCGCATCGAAGTCGCGGCCGACAACGGCCGGATCGAGGAGGCCTGGGCCACGGCCTCGGTGTTCCGCGGCCTCGAGCTCGTGCTGCAGGGCCGCGATCCGCGCGACGGCTGGGCGTTCGCCCAGCGCATCTGCGGCGTCTGCACGACGGTGCACGCCATCGCGAGCATCCGGGCGGTCGAGGACGCGCTCGACATCGAGATCCCGCCCTGCGCCAACATCATCCGCAACCTCGTGCTCGGCATGCAGTTCGTGCACGACCACGTGATGCACTTCTACCACCTCCACGCGCTCGACTGGGTGGACGTGGTCAGCGCCCTCAAGGCCGACCCGAACGAGGCGGCGAAGATCGCCAAGTCGATCTCGCCGTGGCCGACCAGCGACGCGGCGTACTTCAAGGCGGTGCAGGATCGCCTCAAGAAGTACGTCGGCTCGGGCCAGCTGGGCATCTTCGCCAACGGCTACTGGGGGCACCCGGCCTACAAGCTGCCGCCGGCGGTCAACCTCATCGGCGTGGCGCACTACCTCGAGACCCTCGAGTGGCAGCGCGACGCAGTGCGCCTGCAGACGATCTTCGGCGGCAAGAACCCGCACCCGAACTTCCTCGTGGGCGGCATGGCGTCGGCGATCAACGTCGATGCGCGCGCGACGATCAACGGGGCCCGCATCGGCGAGCTGCAGGACATCATCGCGCGGGCCGTGGCCATCACCGAGCAGGTGTACTGGCCCGACCTCCTGGCCATCGCGAGCTTCTATCCCGAGTGGACGAAGATCGGCGGCGGCGTGCAGAACCACCTGGTGTACGGCGAGTTCCCCGTCGACATCCGGGACACCAACTCGTACTACTTCAAGCCCGGCGTCATCCTGGGCAACAACCTGAAGGAAGTGCGGCCGTTCGACGAGAAGCTGATCCGCGAGCAGATCACCTCGTCGTGGTACGACTACCCGGCCGGCGCCCCCGAGGAAGGCCTGCACCCGTACGAGGGCGAGACGATGCCCAAGTACACCGGCCCGCAGCCGCCATGGGAGTACCTGCAGGGCGCGGACAAGTACACGTGGATGAAGGCGCCGCGCTACGACGGCCTGCCGATGCAGGTCGGGCCGCTCTCGCGCATCCTGGTGGCGTACGGCCAGGGGCACCCGGACGTGCAGGCGCTCGCGAAGGAGACGATGGACCGGCTGAACGTCGGGCCGGAGGCGCTCTTCTCGACGGCCGGCCGCACGCTGGCGCGCGGCATGGAGACGGTGCTGATCGCCCGCCAGCTCAACAAGTGGCTCGGCGAGCTCGTCGCCCGCATCAAGAACGGCGACACCTCCACGTTCAACAAGACCAAGTGGGAACCCTCCACGTGGCCCAAGGAGTCGCAGGGCTTCGGCCGGGCCGACGTGCCGCGCGGCGCGCTGGGCCACTGGGTCCAGATCAAGGACGGCAAGTTCAGCCGCTACCAGGCGGTGGTGCCGAGCACGTGGAACTGCTCGCCGCGTGACGCGAAGGGCCAGCTGGGTCCCTACGAGGCCTCGCTCACCGACAACCACCCGCTGGTGAAGGCCGACCAGCCGCTCGAGATCATCCGCACCATCCACTCGTTCGACCCGTGCCTCGCCTGCGGCGTCCACGTCCTGGACATGCAGGGCAACACGGTCACGGAGGTGAAGGTGCAATGACCAGCACGCCGCACGCGCACCCGATCGGGCCCGGCGGGCCCGCATCGGGGCCGGACACGCTGCTCGGACGCCAGATCCCGCGCGCCTCGGGCGATTACCGCTGGGTGTACCTGTGGGGCCTGCCGCTCAGGGCGATGCACTGGGTGGCGGCCATCTCGATCGCGGTGCTGGTGGTGACGGGGCTCTACATCGGCAACCCGTTCGGGATCGCCGGCACCCCGCAGATCGGCCCGCTGATGTCGCGCGTCCGGTACGTGCACTACCTCGCGGCGGTGTTCCTCGCCACCACGGGCATCGTGCGCGCCTACTGGCTCATCGCGGGCAACCGGTTCGAGCGCCTGCCGGCGCTCTTCCCGGTGCGCCCGCGCGACATCAAGAACCTGTTCAAGATGATGAAGTTCTACGGGTTCATGTCGCGGGTCGAGGACACGCCGCACTACCTCGGGCACAACCCGCTGCAGCAGATGAACTACACGCTGGTGTACGTCATCGCCGGGCTCGAGGTCCTCACCGGGTTCATCATGTTCGGCCTGGCGTGGCCCACGGGCACGATCTACGCGCTCACCAACTGGATGACCCCGCTCTTCGGCGGCATCCAGAACGTGCGCTTCCTGCACCACGCGATCACGTACTTCTTCCTGATCTTCATCCCCGCGCACATCTACCTGTCGTTCCGCGCGGACACGGTGGAGGGCGGGGGCACCGTCTCGTCGATCATCACGGGCGGGCGTTTCTTCGAACCGGAGCACTACTACGAGGATGAGGACGCCTAGAACGAGGGTCATCGGACTGGGCAGTCCGATCATGGGAGACGACGGGTTCGGGCTGGCGGTGCTGGCCCGGCTCGGGGAGCGGTGGCAG
>DASUOW010000087.1:0-2928 GCA_036276435.1 Gemmatimonadales bacterium | reverse complement strand
ATCACCGACATCATCGAGGTGCCGGGGAAGGGCAGCTTGCCCGTGAGCAGCTCGTACGCCACGACGCCCAGCGCGTACTGGTCCGAGGCCGGGCCCACGTCCTTGCCCAGGCACTGCTCCGGGCTCATGTACGACGGCGTCCCCACCATCATGCCCGACGTGGTGAGCCCCACCGACTCGGCCACCTTCGCGATGCCGAAGTCGGTCACGACGCACCAGCCCTCGTCGTCGACGAGGATGTTGCCGGGCTTGAGGTCGCGATGGATCACGCCGCGGCGGTGCGCGTAGCCGACGGCGCTGCCGATCTGCGAGAAGATGGCCTGCACCGTGGGCACCGGCAGCGGCGCCGCGTCGCGCACGACGGAGTCGAGCGGGCGGCCGTCCACCAGCTTCATGACGAAGTAGAGCAGTCCCTCGACGTCCCGCACCGCGTAGATCGGGATGATGTTCGGGTGGCTCAGCGAGGCGGACGTGCGCGCCTCGCGCCGGAACCGCTCCACCAGGTCGGGGGCATTGCCGAGGTTCTGCGAGATGACCTTGATCGCCACCTTGCGGTCGAGCGCGATCTCGTGCGCCAGGTAGACGGCCGCCATGCCGCCGCGGCCCAGCTCGCCGTGGATCTCGTATTCGCCCAGGGTCACGGCGCGCAGGAGCGCGAGCTCGTCCAGGGGGGCGACCGCGGTGGTGTCGACCGACGTCATGGCAACTCCGACTGAGGGACTACGGTAACTCGGGAACGTGCAGCCCGGGACGGGCGTCCGCAAGATCGGACCGGATACGCGTCAGCTCGTGAAATTGATGTGCTGGTGCGTCCCGTCGCAGAACGGCTTCTCCTTCGACTGCCCGCAACGGCACAGGATGCAGCGCGACATCTGCGCCACCACCTCGCCCGTCGCGTCCATCAGCCGCAGGTTGCCCCGCAGCACGATCGGTCCGTTCTCGGTGGCCTCGATGCGCAGCGGCCCGCCGATCGCGGCGTCGTCCTTCAGCGGCTCGCGCCGCTCGGCCGGCGCCACCGCGGTGTCCTTGAACCCCGCCGCGAGGTGGCTGCCGTCGCAGTACGGCTTGGTGCGCGAGTGCCCGCAGCGGCACAGCGCCATCCGGGTCTCGCGCAGCTCGACCCGGTTGTACGCGCCCATCAGCTCGAGCTCGCCGCGCAGGTACAGCGGACCGTCCGCGCTCACCAGCACGCTGTTCTCGATGTCCGGCTGCTCGGCGGCCCCGCCGTCGAGCCGCTGGAAGTGCAGCGCGCCGGTCGGGCAGCGCTCCACGACGTCGGCGATCTCGTCGGCCGTCGCCTCGTCGGGGGCCACCCAGGGGCGCTTCTTCGGGTTGAACACCTTCGGCAGCCCGCGCACGCAGGCCGCGTAATGCACGCACCGCTTCGCGTCGTAGGTGACGCGGATCGCGGCGTTCTCGTAGACGTGCAGCTTGTCGCTCATCGCGTCAGCTCGTTTCTCGCCGTGGTGAGGGCGTCCCGCGAAGGTGCGGTGCCCTGGGCAAATCTAGGCGAACCGCCTCCCTTGCCGCCCACCGTCGCGAGTGCCGCCTTGAGCCGGCTGCCCGCATCCGTTCCGCTGTCCGCCGACGCCGCCACCAGCAGCATCGGCGGGTCGAGCACCAGCGCCGTCCCCACCACCTTCGGCAGCGCCGCGAGCGCCTGCATCTCCGCGCGCAGCTCGTCGAGGTCGGCCCGCTCGAGCTCGAGGCGGATCCGTCGCACCCCGTCGGCCTCGGGGGCCGCCGCGGCGTGCCGGGCCTCGGCGCGCCGCGTGGCGAGCTCCGCCTGCAGCGCCTTCTTCGCCCCGAGCGCCTCGGCGAGCGCGTCGCGCTGCCGGGCCACGAGCGCCGGCACGTCGTCGAGCGAGGACGAGAATCCCGCCGCGATGCCGCCCAGCGCCTCCATGTCGCGCCGCGCCCGCGCCACCGCGCGGCCGCCACACAGGAACTCGATCCGCGTCAGCTGCTTCACCCGCTCGGTGCGACGCAGCAGGATCGCGCCGATCTCGCCGGTGGCCCGCACGTGCGTGCCGCCGCAGGCGCTCCGGTCGAGGTCCGCGATGGTGACGATGCGGAGGGTGCCGCTCCGCTCCGTCGCCTTGCGGAGGCCCGTGGCGGTGGCCGCGCCCTCGAACGCCACGGTGACCGGCCGGTTCTCCCACACCACGGCGTTGGCCCGCGCCTCCGCCGCCACGAGCGCCTCGGGCGCCACGCTCCCCACGTCCACGTCGAGCGTGGAGCCGGCGGCGCCGAAGTGCACGCTCACCGTGGGCCAGCCGAACATCTCCTCCAGCACCGCCGAGAGCAGGTGCTGGCCGGTGTGCTGCTGCATCAGGTCGAAGCGGCGCGCCCAGTCGATCACGCCCTCCACCTCGCCCGTCGCGAGCGGCGCCGACAGGTGGTGCGCCACGCGATCGCCCTCGTCCACCACGTCGACCACGTCCGCGTCGCCCAGCCGGCCCAGGTCGTTCGGCTGCCCGCCCGACGTGGGATAGAACGCCGAGCGATCCAGGTACACGGTGCGGCCGCCGTCCGCGGTGTCGACGACCGATGCGCGGAACCGGGCGAGGTACGCGTCCGTGTAGTAAAGCCGCTCCGTCACGCCGCCGATTCCCGCCCCTGTTCCGGATGGGACTCGATCGACGACTTCACCGACAGCGCGGAGAGCGTCGCGATGGTCAGCTGCACGTTGATCAGGTCCTGCCAGATGGCGTGCCGGGTGGGCCCGTCGATGGCGTCCTGCGTGTCGACCAGCGCGAACCGCCGGCCCGCCGGCACGTCGCCCCGGTTGATCTGCCCGTTGATCTCCTCGGCGATCTGGCGCGCCCGGTCCATCAGCGTCTGCCGGGCGTCCACCGCCGCGCGGCACTCGGCCACGGGATCGCGCGAGTAGCGCCAGTCCCAGGACCACTGGAGCCGCACCGTCCG
>DASUOW010000086.1:0-2672 GCA_036276435.1 Gemmatimonadales bacterium | reverse complement strand
GTCCTCCGGGCGGGCGCCGCCGACGGCGCGGAAGGCCTGCGCTTTCCCCCGACCATCCCGCGGCGCGTGCTGGAGCGAAGCGACTACCTGCGCTCGTTCCCGCACCTCACCGGCACCGTGCACGGGTTCACGGGCGGCGAGTCGGAGCACGCCGCCCTGCTCGAGCGGCTCGATCATGGTGAGGGCTGGTGGGCAGGGCTGGAGGCCACCGACATCGTGCTCACGCCGGCCGCGTGCTACCCGGTGTATCCCGCCATCGCCGGCACGTTGCCGCCGGAGGGGCGGTGTATCGACGTCTGCTCGCACGTTTTCCGGCGCGAGCCCTCCCACGACCCGACCCGGCTGCAGTCGTTCCGCATGCACGAGCAGGTGCGCGCCGGCACGCCCGAGCAGTGCCTGGCGCACCGGGACCGTTGGATCGAGCGCGGGCTCGCGCTGCTGCGCGCCCTCGAGCTCCCGGGTGAGATCCGTCCGGCGAACGACCCGTTCTTCGGCCGCGCCGGCCGCATGCTGGCGTCGAACCAGCGGGAGCTGGAGCTCAAGCTGGAGCTGGTGATCCCGGTTGGCGGCAGCCCGACGGCGTGCGCGTCGTTCAACTACCACCAGGATCACTTCGGCGAGGCGTTCGGCATTCGCACGGCACGCGGGGCGGTGGCGCACACAGCCTGCATCGGCTTCGGGCTCGAGCGCATGGCGCTCGCGCTCCTGTGGCACCACGGGCGGCACCCCGACCGCTGGCCCCGGCCGGTGCGGGAGCTGATCGGCACGTGAGCGAGCCCGGGGTCGCGGCCTCCGTGGCCGTGCGACCGCCTCATGCGCTGCACCGCGCCGACCGGACCTGGGAGCAGACCAACTGCTCCCTGGACCTCTGGATCGAGCTGCTCCACCATCTCGGTCTCGAGCCGCTGGCGGCGTTCGGGTGCGCCGTCCGGCTCGACTTCGAGGGCGACCAGTACACCTTCCTGAAGGTGCCGGGCGCTGACCTCGAGGCCCTCTACGGCATCGACGTGCAGGAGCTGGCCATCTGGCGGCCCCTGCTCGACCACGTGCTGGAGCAGACCGGGCGCGGCCGCGTGGTGATGCCCGAGGTGGATGCCTGGTTCCTGCCGGACACGCGCGGCATCAGCTACCGTCTCGATCACGTGAAGACGACAATCGCGATCGCGCACATCCACCCGATCGAGCGCAGGCTCGACTATTTCCACAACTCCGGCCACCACGCGCTGGGTGACGCGGACTTCGACGGGCTCTTCCGCCCGCCCGCGGAAGCTGGCACCGCCCTGCCGCCCTTCGTGGAGATCGCCAAGCTCGACCGCCTGGTGGCGCACCCTCCGTCCGAACTTGCCCGGCGAGCCACCATCCTGCTGGAACACCACGTGGCGCGTCGCCCGCGGGAGAATCCCATCGCCGCGCATCGCGCGCGGATCGCGGAGGATCTGGCCCTGCTCCGCGGCGCTTCCTTCGAGACCTTCCACCACTACGCCTTCGCGACGGTGCGGCAGCTCGGCGCATGCTTCGGCCTGCTCGCCGCACACCTGCGCTGGCTGGAGGCGCTCGACCACCCGGAGCTCGCACGTGCCGCCGAGGGGTGCGAGGCCATCGAGACGAGCGCCAAGGCACTGGAGTTCACGCTCGCCCGTGCCGTGGCCACGGGGCGGCTGAGCGCGGTGGCGCCGCTGCTCGAGCGGATGGAACAGTCGTGGGCGGAGGTGATGGCCGAGCTCGTGCGCACGCATGGACACTGAGCCCGGGGCGGTGCGGTTCGCCGGGCCTCTATCCGTTCGGGGCATCTCGACGCACCGTCGCCTGCCGCTCCGTGATGGCTGGAGCGTGGCTCGAGTCCAGCCAGGCACCATCACCACGCCCGAGGAACTCGGCGCCGCCCAGCTGGAGTGGATGTGCGCGGAGGTCCCGGGAACGGTCGCCTCCGCGCTGCGAAACGCGGGGCGGCTGCCCGCGCTGGAGCGCTGCGAGGACTTCGACGAGAGCGACTGGTGGTTTCGGTGCCGGCTCTCGGCGCCTGCCCCGACGCCGGACGAGCGCCGCGTGCTGCGGTTCGACGGGCTCGCATCGCGAGCCGAGGTGTGGCTCGACGGTGAACGAGTCGCCACGAGCCGCAACATGTTCCGGTCGCTCTCGGTGGATGTGAGCACACGCCTGCACGGCGAGCAAGAGTTGGCCATCCGGTTCCCGGCCCTGCGTCCCGAGCTCGAACGACGGCGGCCGCGTCCTCGGTGGCGCACCGGTCTCGTCGAGCATCAGGCGCTGCGCTGGTTCCGCACCACGCTGCTGGGGCGGATGCCCGGCTGGTGCCCGCCCGTGCGTCCCGTGGGGCCGTGGCAGCCCATCCATCTGGAACACCGGCGGACGCTCGAGCTGGTCGAGGGGGACGTGCTGCCGATGACGTCGCCATCGGGCGATACGCTCGTGGCCGACCTCCGGCTTCGCACGCTGGGCCGTGCGCGCCTGCAGCGCGCCGAGCTGGTGACGGTGTTCGGTCGCGAGCCGCTCGATGTCGCCGAAGGGCCGTCGGAGGGGGAGTGGCGGATCACCGGCACGGCGCCTGCCACCGGTGCCGCGCGATGGTGGCCGCACACCCACGGCGCGCAGCCGCGCTATGCCGTCTCACTCGCGTTGGGGACGTCCGCCGGTCCGGTCACGATCGATCTCGG
>DASUOW010000085.1:0-10204 GCA_036276435.1 Gemmatimonadales bacterium | reverse complement strand
CAGCGTGTCGCGGAAGAAGCTGTTCTCGTGCTCGCTCGTCTTGACCGGTTCACCCTTCGCCGGGTTGACCACCGACAGGATCATCGACCCGTGCATCGCGAGCGCGAGGCAGCAGGTGAAGAAGAAGGTGATCGCGATCATGTGCGCCGGGTTGTAATGGAAGTGCAGGTACTGGTACCCGACGTTCGACACCCAGTCGAGGTGGCTGAGGATCCCGTACGGGAACCCGTGCCCCCACGCGCCCAGCAGGATCGGCCGGACCACCACGAGCGTCACATAGGCGGAGATCGCGACGCCGAAGGCAGCGGGCACGTGGAGCCCCATGCCGAGCTTGCGGGCGATCTCGACCTGCCGGAACATCCACGAGAGGAATGCCCCGAGCGCGCAGATCGTGATGAGCTGCCACAGGCCGCCCGCGCCCAGGGGGGCGAGGCTGAGCCCGTACTTCAGGTCGGGCGGCGCGATGTTGATCTGCCAGACATTCCAGCTCTGGCCGTTCAGGCCCTCGCCGATCGCCGCGCCGTAGAGGATCAGGGCCGTTCCCAGCACCGCAAAGAAGACCGTCGTGACGCCGAAGACGCCCACGTAGAACGGCCCGACCCAGAAGTCGAACAGGTCGCCGCCGATCAGCGTTCCTCCGCGCACCCGGTATTTCCGTTCAAAACTGAGCATCGCCATCGTGGGGCCTCCAAGGCCGTCGCGGCGTGCGCCGCCTGTTGAATCAGACGTGAGGGCTTCGGGCGGGACACGGGGCCGGTCGAGTGCCCACGCCCGTGGCCATCACGCGCCTTCCCTAGCTACCGGGGCGGCAGCGGCGTCATGTCGGCGGCCGCGGTGGTCGCCGTCGAAGCGGTCCCGCCGATTTCGATCCAGTTGTACCGGTTCGAGCTGAGCAGGATGAGGTGGATCAGCGCTGCGAGACCGAACAGGAACACCGCCTGTCCGACCATCGCCTTGCGCGGGTCTACATAGAGCCAAAGCCGATGCATTTGTAGCCTCCGTTCAAGTCAGAATCAGGCGCCGGGTCCGAACCACGGCTTCCACTGCCACACCAGGAAGTGCGCGATGACTGCCACGAGCACGAAGATCGAGAAGCCGCGCATGTAACCTGCGTGGAATTCACGAGCCTCTTCCTCCGTGTAGCCGGAGGCTCCGCGAGCGTAATCCGCCATATCGTCTGTCACCCCCCCTCAATTATTGTCGAGGGTTCGCGCACCGCCTGCGCGTTGGCTTGCCGGGGATTCGACCCCGCCATGGTTCCGGCCTCGGTATTGGCCCCGGCCGGAACACTCTCTCACTACATCCGACACATGCTTGATTGGCATCACGTGGGACCACGCTGGCCCCACCACGAGTCGAGCCGGTTCGTGGAGGCCCACGGCCTCCGCTGGCACGTACAGACGTCCGGGTCGGGTCCCCTCGTCCTGCTGCTGCACGGCACCGGGCTGGGCAGCTACTCCTGGGCCCCGCTGATCGACCGCCTCGCCTCGCGCTTCACCCTCGTGGCCCCCGACTTCCCCGGCCACACCTTCACCAGCATGCCGGCGCCCGACGGGCTCACCCTCGATGCCATGACCGCCGGCATCCGCGCCCTGCTCGCCGCACTCGGCCTCGCTCCCCAACTGGTCATCGGCCACTCGGCGGGCGCCGCGCTGGGCGCCAGACTCTGCCTCGATGGCCTCGGCGCGAAGGGGTTCGTGGGCATCAACCCCGCCATCCTGCTGCGCCCCGATCCCCGCGCCCTCTTCTTCTGGCCGGCCCTCGAGTGGACCGCCAACCGCCAGATCTTCGTCGACCTCGCCACCCGCTTCTGTGCCGACCCACGCCGCCTGGCCTTCGCCTTTCGGCGCGCCGCGCCACGGCTCTCGGCGCAGGAGCTCGCGCTCCACCAGCTGGTCCTCAGTCAACGCGAACAGCATCTCGCCGCCTTCGGCATGATGGCGCGCTGGGATGTCCGCCCCGTGCGCCGTGCGCTGTCGACCTTCCCCGTCCCGGCCCTGCTCATCGCCGGCGAGCGCGATCCCTGGTTCCCTCCGAGCGTCGTGCGTGCCCTCGCCTCCGAGTTTCCGAGCGCCGAAACCGTGGTCATTCCCGGCACCGGCCACCTGTCCCACGAGGAGGATCCCGATCTCGTCGCGAGCCGCATCCTCGGCTTCGCGCAGCGGATCGGGCTGACCCCCTAGACGCCGGCGAGCGCGCCCCGCACGCTCTCCACGCACGTCACCGTCACTTCGGCCTCGCCCAGCCGCCGGGCCTCGCGCTCGGCGCGGTCGCGCAGGCGCTTGGCCGCCGAGATGCGGATCAGCACCGGCTGCCGCTCCACCAGCTCCTCGAGCAGCGCCAGCGCCTCGGCCTGCCACGGCAGGCTCTCCACCGCGCGCGCGGGCGTCGGCTCCACCTTGTCCATGTCGGTGCCGAGGGGCAGGATGTGGAACAGCGCGTCGAACAGCGCGTTGCACACCTCCTGCACCAGGTACGTGGCCCCCGAGAACCCCATGAACGGCGTGCCGGTGTGCCGGCGGATGATCGCCCCGGGGAACGACGCCGGGATGAACACGCTGCGGGCGCCCGTCTCCGCCAGGTACATCCGCTCGTTGTAGCTGCCGAAGAGCACCAGCGGTGCGCGCTCGTGGATGGCCTTGCGCACGGCCTCGTTGTCGGTCTTGGCACCGGCGCGGCGGGCCACCGCGAAGAGGCACGGCAGGCCGAGCTCCTCCTCGAGGAAGTGCCGCACGCCGCGCGCGTAGGTCTCGTTGGCCACGATGCCGAAGCTCGCCGTGGCGAAGAAGTCCTGCGTGACGCTGCGCCAGAGGTCCCACACCGGCTTGATCGTGGTGTGCTTCTCGCGCTCGATGAACGGCTCCGGATCGAGCCCGAGCATCTCACCCAGCGTGCGCAGGAACGTCACCGTCGACTCGACGCCGATCGGCGCCTGCAGGTACGGCTTCTCGAGCGCCTCGCAGAGCATCCGGCCGAACTCGCGGTACATCACCACGTTCACGTCGGCGTCCACGAGCCGCGGCACCTCGCTCAGGTGCGCGCCCAGCGGGAACACCAGGTTGATCTCGGCGCCGATGCCCTCGACCAGGCGGCGGATCTCGGCCAGGTCGCTCGGCATGTTGAACGTGCCGTAGGCGGGGCCGATGATGTTCACGCGCGGCTTCGCCCCCTCCGGCCGCGGACGGGGCTCGGGGCGCACGCCCTTCTTGAGCCCGTACTCGGTCCACAGCCAGTACATCGCGCGGTTGGCGGCCTGCCACTGATCCTCGTCGATGGTACGGGGCAGGAAGCGCTGGAGGTTGGTGCCCTCGGGCGTCACGCCGCCGCCGATCATCTCGGCGATGCTGCCCGTCACCACCACCGACGGCAGCTCCGGGTCGAGCGTGGAGTGCGCGCGCTTCATGCTCTTCTCGGTGCCTTCCTGCCCGAGCTGCTCCTCGCCGAGGCCCGTGACGACGATGGGCAGCTCGTGCGGCGGCAGCGCGTCGGTGTAGTGCAGCACCGAGGTCACGGGCAGGTTCTCGCAGCCCACCGGGCCGTCGATGACGACCTGCAGGCCCTTGACCGCCGTGAAGACGTACACGGCGCCCCAGTAGCCCCCCGCGCGGTCGTGATCGAGGACGAGCATCAGATCATCGCCTCCGCCTGGCGCCGCTTCGCTTCCTTCGCGAGGTGGCGGCGGTAGTGCTCGCGGAACTCCGGATGATCCACCGGCACCTCTTCCCACACGCCGGCCGCGTGCCCCGTGCCCACGCCCTCGAAGAAGCCGCGCATCTTCGCCATGCGGTCGCGGTTCCCCAGCGCGGCGGCGAACACCTGCGCCAGCGAGCCCGCGCCCGCCGCGCCCATGAGGGGCCGCGCCGAGACGAGGTTGGTGAAGTAGAGCGCGGGCGTGCCGAGCTCCTTCGCCTTCTGCACGATGGGCGTGGTGCCCACCACCAGCTCGGGCTCGAACTCGTGCATGGCGGCGAGGTCCTGCTCCAGCGACGCGCGGAACTGCACCCGCACGCCGTGCGCCTCGAGCCACGCGGCGTCGTCGGTGTTCCAGGGCGTCTTCGGGCAGGCGCTGCCCACGTAGCGCAGGTCAGCGCCGCTCTCGACGAGGAGACGGCCCACCAGCAGCTCGCTGCCCTCGTAGCCCGACAGCGTGATGCGCGCATTGATCGGGTGCTTCGCGAGGCCCGCCGTGATGGCCGGGAGGAACTTGTTCTTCGCGTCGTCGATGGCTTTCTGGCTCGTGCCGCAGGCGTCGCCCACCGCCTGCAGCCACGCCGCGGTGCCGTCGACGCCCACAGGGGCCGAGCCCACCACCGGGCGGCCCGCCGCCTGGAATTCCCGCACCGAGGCCGTGTAGAACGGGTGGATCGCCGCCGTCACCGCGCAGTCGAGCGCGCCGTAGAGGTCGCGCCACTCGCGCGTGGGCACCACGGGACCGGCCGCGAGCCCGAGCGGCTCGAGCAGTGCGCCGATCGCCATCGGGTCGGCCGGGAACATCTCGCCGATGAGCGCCACCGTCGGCCGCTCCGGCACGCCGCCGCGCGGCGCCTGCACCGGGCCGTGCTCGGCCTCGAGCCGTGCGTAGCGCAGCATGGCGCCGGCAAGCACGTCCTTCGCCTCGGCGTGCGTCGGCACGCCGAAGCCCGGCACGTCGATGCCGATGATGCGGACGCCTTCGATCTCCTTCGGCAGCAACTGCAGCGGCACGCCCGACGCCGAGGGCACGCAGAGGTTGATGATCACGATGGCGTCGTAGTTGGCCGGGTCGGCCAGCTTGAACACCGCCGCGCGGATGTCCTCGAACAGCTGCCCCGTGACGAGCGTCTCGGAGTTGAACGGCACGTAGCCCACGGTGCGGCGCGCGCCGTAGAAATGGCTGGTGAAGCTCAACCCGTACACGCAGCACGCCGAGCCCGAGAGGACGGTCGCGGTGCGACGCATCCGGAGGCCGACGCGCAGCGAGCCGAAGGCGGGGCACATCGACTGCGGCTGGTCGTGCGGGCCGCGCGGATAGTCCCGCGCATAGCCCGCGAGCACCTCGCCCTTGCCCGCGGCCGTCGCGGCCGCGACCATCTGCTCGCGAGGGGCATGGCACGACGCGCCGTCCACCACGGGAAGCTCCCGAGGCGACGCGGCGTCGCGCACGTCCAGCCGGGTCACGCCACCTTCAAACGGTGTCGTACACCACCTCCAGGCTCGGCTTCGTCACCTCGTCCCGCCCGCACATGTCCTTGAGCGTGGCCGGCTCGAGCACCACGTCGCGGCCCGTCGTCGCACTGCTGAAGAGCCCGAGCAGCTGATCCTGCGTGAGCGGCGTCGGCCGCACCGGCGGCGCCTCGGCCACGTTGGTCGCCAGCGTCTCGAACAGCGGCGCCCACGTGGTGCCGGGCCGGCCGATGATCTCGTAGCTCGCGCTCTTGCGGCGGATCTCGTCGTGTGCGGGGATCGCGGCCAGGATCGGGATGCCGGCGCGCTCGGCGAACGCCGCCGCCTCGCCCGTGCCGTCGTCCTTGTTCACCACCATGCCAGCGACACCCACGTTGCCGCCGAGCCGGCGGAAGTACTCCACCGCCGAACAGACGTTGTTGGCGACGTAGAGGGACTGCAGGTCGTTGGAGCCCACCACGATGACCTTCTGGCACATGTCGCGCGCGATCGGGAGGCCGAAGCCGCCGCACACCACGTCGCCCAGGAAGTCCAGCAGGACGAAGTCGAAGCCCCAGTCGTGGAAGCCGAGCTTCTCGAGGGTCTCGAAGCCGTGGATGATGCCGCGCCCGCCGCAGCCGCGGCCGACTTCCGGCCCGCCGAGCTCCATGGCGAAGACGCCGTCGCGCTTGAAGCACACGTCGCCGATGGCGACGGCCTCGCCGGCCAGCTTCTTCCGGCTCGAGACCTCGATGATCGTCGGGCACGCCTTGCCGCCGAACAGCAGCGAGGTGGTGTCGCTCTTGGGGTCGCAGCCGATGAGCAGGACCTTCTTGCCCTGCTGCGCCATCATGTACGAGAGGTTGGCCAGCGTGAAGCTCTTGCCGATGCCGCCCTTCCCGTAGATGGCGATGATCTGCGTCTCCTTCACCACCGGTCCCGTGTGCACGGGCGCCGGCGTCTCCGACGCCTCGGCGCGCAGGCGCCCCTCATAGGTCAACTGCACGGGGGCACCGCTCTCGAGGCTCATGAGGCACTCCGCCAGTCGAGGATCATCTTGACGCAGGAGGGATCGCCGAACGCCGTGGTGTACGCCTGCTCCGCGTCGCTGAACTCGCGGCAGTGCGTGATGAGGCCGTTGAGGGACAGCTTCCCGTCGTTGGCCAGCCGGGCGACGGCGTCGAGGTCGTCGGGACGCCACTCGGCGGCGACGCGCAGGCGCGCCTCGCGCAGGAAGGCGGGGGCGAACTGGAAGAACAGCGGCTCGCTGTAGAAGCCAGCGAGCACGATCTCGCCGCGCGGCGCGAGCCGGGCCACGAGGTCGTCGAGCAGCGACGCGTCGCCGCTCACGTCGTAGACGTTGCGGTAGTCGCGGCGGGGATCCTCTACCGGGTGCAGCACCGGGTACCCCTCCGCACCGTTGCGCCGCTCGGGGTTCCGCTCCCACACCGTGGGCGCCGGATGGCCGAGGGCCACCGCGAGCCGCGCCAGCAGGCGGCCGAGGGCCCCATGCCCCACGATCAGGTCGGGCGCCTCGCCGCCGGAACCCCACGCGGCGTGATACGCCGTCGCGGCGAGCGCCAGCAGCACGCCCTGCTCGCCGAGGCGCTCCTCGAACGGGATGGCCCGCGCGCCGGGCACCACCAGGCGGCGCGCCGCACCGCCGAAGAGCGATCGCGTCGCGCCGAAGCACCGCGCCCCCGCGACGAACACGCGCTGACCCACCTCGCGCTCGGCGAGCGGGCCGGCCTGCACCACGCGACCCACCGCCTCGTAGCCCGGCACGAGCGGATAGCCCATGCCGGGGAACGACGGCATGCGACCGGTCCACAGCAGTCGCTCGGTGCCAGCGCTGATGCCCGTCCACTCCACATCCACGACGACGTCGTCGTCGTTGGACGGAGGCACGAGCTCCAGCCTGCGGAGCGTCAGCCGTTCGGGCTTCTCGAGTACGACCGCGACGGTGTCCAAAGTCGGATACCTCGGGCTGGCAGTGCCCGCCTGCGGTGTGGACCTACGATGGGTTGTGCAGGAACAAGTGTAAAGTGCGCGTTACACCCCATTATGTCAAGACAACTGGACAACTCGCTGCGTAGTTCTACTCGGCCTTGGAGGGCCGGTCGATATCAGCGCCGGGCCGTGATCAGGCCGGTCTGGAGCGGATTGGCGACCCGATGGATGACGAGGTCACGGAAACCACTGTCCTGCAACAACTTGGCGAACTCGCTCGGCCGCCGCGGCCGCCCGCTCCGCATTGCCAGCAGGTAGAGGCCGAAGTAGACGCTCCCCACGCGCTCGGCGCCCGGCAGCCCGGCCATGGGCTCCGCGATCAGGAGGGTCCCGCCCGGCGCCAGGGCCGCGTGCACCCGGGCGAAGAGGCCGCGCACGACCGCATCGTCGTGATCGAAGCAGACGCGCACCAGCGACACGAGGTCGGCACCGCTCGGCAGCGCGTCGTCGAGGAAGCTTCCCTCGTACGCCGTCACGCGCGCCGCGAGCCCGGCGGCGGCACACGCCGCTCGCGCACGCGCCGCGACCGGCGGCAGCTCGAACAGCGCCAGCTCGAGCGACGGCGCCGCCGGCGCGACGGCGCGCAGGAACGCGCCGTCGCCGCCGCCCACGTCGAGGAGTCGCCGGTGGCGGCGGAAGTCGTACGCCGCCAGCACCTGCTCGGCCACGAGCGGCTGCGTCGCGGCCATGACCGCACTGTAGGCCTCCGCCTCGCCACTCGGCAGCGCACGTGGGTCGCTGGCGCGGGCATAGCTCCAGAAGCGCGAGAGGTGCGTGGGGGTGCGCCGGTCGTCGCGCAGCAGCGCGTCGGGGTCGCGCAGGTCGTCGTAGAGCAGCGTGTCGTGCTCGAGGAGCGTGAGCAGCTCCGGTCGTCCGAGCAGCGGAAGGCCGAGCTGGCCGAGGACATACCCCTCGCCGCTCCGCGCCACCAGTTCGAGCGCCTCGGCCGCGTCGAGCAGGCGGCGTGCGGCGTCGGGCGACAGGCCGAAGCGCTCGGCGAGGGCGGCCGGCGCATGCGGCCCGCCCGCGAGTGCCTCCGGACCGCCGAGGCGCACGAAGGCGAGCAGCGTCTGGGTGTAGGTGAAGCCGGCGAGCAGGTCGAAGAGCCGTTCGGAGCGCCGCCGCGCGAGCCGGCCCACGACCGGCAGCCGGAGCATCCGCGACTGGAACGCGGGGTCGCGCATGCGCGCCTCCAGCCAGTCGCGCACCCGTTCGGAGGGAGTGCGCGCGCGGCCGGCGGCGGTCACGGCGTCAGGCGGCTGGGCGCGGCGGTCGGGCGGATGCCGCGTATCGCGTCACCGATCCGCGGGGCCACGAGGTAGAGCAGCATCGCGCCGCCGCCGATCGCGGCGGCGGGCCACAGGCGGTACTCGAGCGCGAGCGCGAGCGGCAGGATGCCCGTGAGCACGTACACCACCGGCGGCAGCGGATCGTCGGCGAGGCGGCGCAGGTCGGGCCCCGCGACCCAGCGGAGCGCGAGCGCGATCACCGGCCCGATCACCAGCCAGCTGAGCCAGTTCGCCAGCGGCATGCCGTAGTACACGCCGGTGGAGCGCCACATCCAGAACGGATAGGCCGCGCTCATCGCCGGCTCCATGAGCACGTCCCACGCGAACAGCCCGAGCGCGCTCAGCGCCAGCGTCGCGAGCGGCCCGCGCCGGAACCGGAGCGCGATGCCGAGCGAGGCGTAGAGCATCAGGAACCAGCTGAGCGGGATCACGAAGGGCACGAGACCCATCACCAGCCACCCCAGCTGCCCGCCGTAGCCGTGATCGCCGAAGGGGAAGCCGGTCTTCGCCCCCACGAGTTCGACGGCCAGCGTCATCGCCACCACCACCGCCGAGCCGAGCACGCCGCGGCGCAGCCCCACCACGTCCGCGAGCCCGAACATCGCGGCGCCGAACCCGACGTAGATGATCAGCGCGCCGAAGTACTTCATGCCGAACGCGTAGCCCGCCGCCCACATGCCCGCGTCGAACCCCTCGGGCACCGGCTTCCCCACCATGAAGTGGAAGGCGCCGATGCTCATCACGGTGAGGACCGCGTAGGCGAGGGCGCACCACACCGCGAGGCGGCGCCATGTGCTGCCGGTGGTCAGGAGGGAGCGAAGCGACGGCATCAGGAACCTCGTGCCTGAAGGAAGACGTCCCAGAGCGGCACCGACACCGGCAGCCCGAGCATGAGA
This sequence comes from Gemmatimonadales bacterium, assembly GCA_036276435.1. Taxonomy (GTDB): domain Bacteria; phylum Gemmatimonadota; class Gemmatimonadetes; order Gemmatimonadales; family GWC2-71-9; genus JAGGAG01. Next base: position 867 of record DASUOW010000085.1, on the reverse strand, counting down.
TGCTCGAGTGCCGCGAGCGCGAGCAGCCACGCGAGCAATGCGTTGGCCTCCCTGCGGAAGGCGTGCGCATCCCGGAACACCCGCCGGAAGAGCCACGCCGCCAGCACGCCCAGCACCACCACCGACACGGGCAGCAGCAGCGAGTTGTGCTGCGGCCCGAAGTACGCGATCAGGAAGTACAGCTGCTCCGGCAGGAAATGCGTGCCGGGATTCGCCACGCCCATGAACACGTTGAGCTTGGCGAGCTGGTCGGTGCCCCAGAAGGTGGCGAGCGTCAGCCACCCCACCGGGTTCCGCTGGTACACCGCGACGCACCACCCCAGCGCCGCCGCCGAGAGTATCTCGTTCCACGCCGTCGCGCCCAGGGCGTGGATGGCCAGCCAGGGCGACGGGCCCGACGAGGCCGGGATGGGCATGTCGGGCCCGATGATCCAGCCGCCGTAGAAGGCCGTCTGCACGAACACCCAGAGGAACGCGCCCCCGACGAACGCGAGCTGCGCCCCGCGCGGCGACGTGTCGTCGCGCGTGCGCCAGACGAGCTGCAGGCCGAAGGCGGCCACCGCGAGCGCCAGGCCCGCCGCCACGGCGCGCGTGAAGGAGCTGCGCTGCGTGGCCACGATGAGGCCCGTGACCAGCCACCAGAACATGATCAGCCGCAGCGCCGCGCGACCGAGCGTGCGCCACGCGCCGCGACCGGGGAGCTCGCCGGACTCCGGCCGCGCGGCCGCGCTGGGCAGCGACACGTCAGCGTCCACCGACGGCGGTCCGCACCGCGTCGCTGACCCGCCTCGGGTCGCCCGAGGGCAGCGGCAGGTAGGCCCCACCCATCGCCGTGGCGAGCTCGCGCGCGAAGGGACTCGGCCGCGC
>DASUOW010000084.1:0-10826 GCA_036276435.1 Gemmatimonadales bacterium | reverse complement strand
CGACAATGTCGTCCGCGCTCGTGATGACGCTGTAGAGTGCGGTCAGCACGCTGTACGCCGACTTCGCCGCCTTCACGATGCGGGGCGCGTTGGCCAGCAGGTCATCCTTCTTGCCGATCGCCGCGGTCCAGTCCGCGACGGCCGGCCCTAGGGCCGCGAACAGCTTCTGCGCCCGGTCGGCGTCCGTCCGGATGCGGCACGCGCCGTCGTCGTCCTCGTAGGCCATGATGCTGAACGGCTGCCCTCCGTACGTGGCCGTGAAGGCGTCCATCTGGGTGTTGGAGAACAGCAGCTGGGAGCCGGTCCACGACTTCGAGTTCATGTCCCAGGCGTAGGCGCCCCCGGCGTGCTCGCCGATGCACTGGTACGAGGCGATGACCTTCGTATCGCCCGGGGACGCGGGCCCCATGATGTGGATCTCATATTCGGGGTTGCCCTTCAACCAACCCTCAAAGTCCGACACGAACTCCGCACGCGTCAGGTAAAGGCCCGGCGTCGGAGGCGTGACATAGCCACCCGTCCCGCCGCCGCATGCGTCGTCGTAGCACGTGGCCGACCGGAGCCGCGGGGCGTCGAAATCGTGCTCCGCCGGGACCACGGCCAGCACCGGGGTCGCCGGCGGCGTGCGTGCGTCGAGCACCTGGCGCCGGCCCTGGACGTCGAAGGCCACCGGCGCGTCGCCGTCCCGCTCGGCGGTGGCCACGAGCACCCGCTCGTCGCCCGACCAGGCCGCGCGGTGGGTCGGCACGGGCAGGTAGAGCTCGAGCGTGCCCACGGCGTTGGCGTCGGCGGTGATGTCGGCGAGCGCGTCGCCGCTCGCGCGGGCGAGCAGCTGGTAGCCGCGGTCGCCGTCACGGGCGAGGGCGCGCTGGAAGTAGACCTTGCCCTCGGGGTACGGCGACGTCTCGATCGCGCGCTTCACCTCGGCGCGGAAGTCGGGATCGCCGAGGGCACGGGCGAAGCGCCGGGCGAGCCGCTCGAGCTGCTGCGCGCGTGCGCGTCCGTTCGGGTCGCCCTCGACGAGCGCGGCGGGGGCATCGGGCTCGACGCCTGGTTGCGTGGGCGCCGGCTGGTCGGAGCAGGCGGCGAGACCGGCGCAGATCGCGAGCGCCGGCCAAAGGCGGGTGGAACGCATGGGGCACCTCCTCGGGGTGAGGCGCGCGCCGGGGCGGCGCGCGTCGGTGCGCCCAACATTTCAGTCGCTCGTCGATTGTCCGGGATCGGGGAAGTGCGGGCGTGCGCAGAAAAGCGGCGAGGCGCGTCCGCGGACGCGCCTCGCCGTACCTCATCCGAGCGGTCGCCTCAGAAGTGGAAGGCGACGCCGATCTGGGGACCGAACGACGTCACGTCATAGGTGAACTGGGTTGGAGCAATCCCCGATTCGTAGTCCATGCCGCTCGCCCAGTACGCCGCGCCGACCTCGATGAGCTGCGAGACGCGGTAGCCCACGCGGCCGCGCACCTGCCAGGCGAAGTCCGACCCGATGCCGAATCCCCCGATGTCGCCCCGCACGGCGACGGTCCACTTGCCCGTGTTGGGGACCGTCAGTCGAACGCCGAAGAACGGGTCGAACCACGACTCGTCGAAATCCTGGTTGAGACTGCCCTGCGCCGCGACCAGCTCCACGTCTGCGCCGATGATGTTGACGCGACCGCCCGCGAGGACCTCGAGATAGGGGGTGAGCGCCCGGAAACCGGTCAGCTCGAACATGCCCTGATAGGCGCCGAGCTCGCCGTCCAGCTGCACTCCCCCCGGACCCGTGATGGTTTCCAGCTCCTTGCCGAGGTCCATGTACATCCCGTTGAAGCCGATCGCCCACGGCCCGCGCTTCGCCTCGGCGGCGAGCATGGCGCCGAACTGCAGGTTGCTGAAGACGTCGCTCGGGGACGATTCGACGTCGACCGCGACCGGTCCGAGGCCGATGGACCCGTCCATATGGGGGAACAGGAGGTACGGCGCGACCATGAACTGCCACCGGTCGGCCGACGCCGCCGACTGCGCGAGCGCCGGACGCGGCGCAGCGATCGTCAGGCAGAGCGCGCCAAGAAGTCCAAGAAGTCTGCGGGTCATCGACACTCGTCTCTCGGTTGATGTGTGGGGCGCATGGGAGCGATGCGCGGAGCGAACGCGTCTCGCACTACAAGGGCGTGAGAGATTATTCCGGGATCGATGGGAAGGCAAGCGACGTGCGGGCTACGCCTCGAGTTCGCTCACGCGCCGCAGGCCGATCCGGAGCGACGACAGCGTCGTCACGATGCACAGCGCCGCCGCCAGCACGAACGGCAGCACCACGTCGAACGTCAGCGGCATCGGCTGGCCGGCCTGCTGGGCCCGCACGTGGGCCAGCACGGGCTGCGCCTCGAGCGCGATCACGACGCCCAATAGGCACACGCTCGCCATCATGAACACGAGGCCGCCGAAGCTGGTCGGGATCTGGGCCGCGTTCTCGGTGTCGAACTGCGGGAACAGCGCCCCGAAGCAGAGCGCGAGCGCGCTGGCGGCCAGGGTATAGAGCGTGATCGTGCCGGTGGTCACCGCCATCATGAAGGGCGAGGCCTGCAGCATGCCGTTGGTGACCCACGTGATGACCAGCGCCAGCACCAGGAGCGGCAGCGTGCCCGTCCAGTACTTGCTCCACAGCATCGCCTCGAGCTCGAGCGGGCTCGAGCGCAGCAGCCACATCTGCCGGCCCTCGAGCGACACCGACGGGAACACGAACCGCGCGGCGATCGCCGCCAGCACGAAGCCGGCGAGCCCCAGGTTGAGGAACGTGACGGCCGTCACGAGCACGAACGAGATCCGCTCGCCGCTGTAGATCGGCAGCGCCCCGATGTTGAGCACGTAGACGAGCACGAGCACGCCGAGCAGGATCAGCTGGCTCCACTGGGTGCTGTCGCGGAAGAAGAGCAGGATGTCCTTGAGCATGAACTCGCGCTTGGCCACCGGCAGGCGGCCCAGGACCATGCGCATGACCTTCGGCCACTGCCGGCCGCGCACGAACTGGTCCGAGCCCTCCTGCGCCTTGGTGAAGCCGTCGCGATACAGCCTCTGGTGCAGCACGTAGCCCGCCACCACCGACGAGCCCGCCGCACTCCACAGCAGCATGATCGGCAGCGGGTCGGCCACCCGGTTGAGCCAGTTCATGATGATGTCCGACGCCCACTCGGTCGGCATGAACGGGCTCGAGGGGCTCCGGAGCTCCGCGAGGAAGTCCACCAGGTTGCGGTAGCCCTCGGGTCGCGCGAGCCGCTCCGGCTGCAGCACGCGCAGCAGCACGGCCAGCACGCCCACGGCGCCCACGGCGACGAGGCCCAGCAGGTCGCGCGCGCGCCGGGCGGGGAAGATGTTGACCAGCACCAGCGTGATGGCGGCGCCGATGGCCGCCGGCGGCACCAGGAACGGCAGGAACGCCCCCAGCGCCACGAACACGAACCAGGGCCCGCCGTCGAACACCACGCCGTAGGCCGTCAGGATCGGGATCGCGAGCAGCGCCACCATCCACGACGAGTAGGCGATCGTCTCCAGCAGCTTCGCGAGGTAGAGCCACAGGCGGTCCACCGGCGCCGACTGCAGCATGTCGAGGTCCTTCGCGAGGAAGTACGTCGACAGCGCGGTGATGATGTTCGAGAGCAGCAGGATCGAGCCGAACGCGAGCAGGATCACGCCCAGCATCTTGCCCGGCAGGAAGCTGCCGATCTCGGGTGCGGCCTTCATGTAGCGCAGCACCCGGAGCACCACGGTGAACACCGCCGACCAGAACCCGGCGCCCACCACCACGAGCAGCAGCAGCTTGAGCGGCGCGCTCGAGCGCTCGCTGCGGCGGAAGCGCCCGAGGGCGCTGCGCCACTTGGGCGAGAGAATCGTCGCGATGCCGGGGTTCGGCACCGGCCGCCGGGCCGCCTCAGCCATCGAGCACGGCGCCCAGTTCGTGGTCCGCGGCGCCGCCGGTGAGCTTGAGGAACAGCTCCTCCAGGCTCGCGTCGCCCGCCTCGTGCTGCTGGCGCAGCTCGTCCATGGTGCCGTGTGCCACGATGCGCCCGCCCTGGATGATGCCGATGATGTCGCACATCCCCTCGGCGATCTCGAGGGTGTGCGTGCTCATGAGCACCGTGCCGCCCCGGCCGCAGAACTGGCGGAAGAGGTCCTTGAGGGTGCGGGCACTCTTGGGGTCGAGGCCCACCATCGGCTCGTCCACCACGATCACCTCGGGGCGGTGCACCATGGCGCTCGAGATGATGAGCTTCTGCCGCATGCCGTGGCTGTACGACTCGGTGAGTTCGTCCTTCCACGCCCCCAGGTCGAAGATCTCGAGCAGCTCGTCGATGCGCTTCTCGATGGCCGGCCCCTCCTGCCCGTACAGCGCCGCCACGAAGCGCATGAACTCGGCGCCCGTGAGCTTGTCGTACACGTACGGGCGGTCGGGGATGTACCCCATCTTCATCTTCGCCGAGCGCGGGTAGCGCTCCAGCAGCACGCCGCCGATCTCGACCGTGCCGGCGGTGGGCTTCAGGATTCCCGCGATCATGCGGAGCGTCGTCGTCTTGCCGGCGCCGTTCGGGCCCAGGAAGCCGAACAGCTGGCCCGCCGGCACCTCGAGGTCGAGACGGTCCACGGCGGTGAACGAGCCGTAGCGCTTCGTGAGCTGCGTGAGCTTGATCATGGGATGGCCTGGCGGGGGAGCGCCGCGGGCGCGAGCCGGGAGGCGAGCGGAATGAGGATCATGGGGTCGGCCGGCGCGTCCTCGAGCAGCCGCACGTACGCGGCGCTCGCCGGCACGACGCCGAGCGAGGGGTCCACCGGGGTCCAGCGACCGTCGAGCCACGCTTCGGCCCACGCGTGGCGGCGCCAGCTGCCGCCGTCGGCCACGAGGCCCGCCACGGCGCGCGTGGGGACGCCGGCCGAGCGCGCCATCGCGGTGAAGAGCGCGGCGCGCGAGCCCGCATCGCCTCGGCCGCGGCCGAGCGCCTGCCGCGCATCGGGGAACTCGCGCTCGTCGGCCGGTGCCACGTTGCGCGCGGTCCACGCGGCCAGCCTGGCCACGATGCGCGTGGGGGCGGTCTCGCCGGCGGTGAGCCGGCGGGCGTAGGCGCGCACCGACGGGTCGTCCGCCGGCACGAGTCCGTCGCGCAGCGGCGGCTCCGGCACGAGGCGGGAGGAATCGGCGCCGAGGTCGACGACGAGCGTGTCGCCGCGCAGGTGTTGCGGGCCGCCCGCGAGGCCGGAGCGATGCCAGGCCGCCGTGTCGCGCATCACGTCCGTGAGCTTCACCTCGAGGCGGCGCAGCGTGCGGGCGCGCGCCGTCAAACGGTGGCTGCCCGCGGTGCGCGGCAGGTCGGGCCAGCGCGCCGCGGTGGCGGCGCGTACCGACGCGGTGACCATCTCGTACGGCTGCCGCTCGAGCTCGAGCCCCGCCCAGAGCTCGCCGGCGACGGGCAGGCCCGCGTCATCCACCCAGATGCGCGACGGTGCTCCGACGCCGCGGCGCTCCACCTGCCACGCGTGCACGGAGTCCCAGCGCGCAGCGACCCACTGCTGCGTGTCGTCCTGGCGCGCGCTGTCGGCGAGCACGAACGTCGAGTCGGCCAGCACCAGCAGCTCGCCGCTCGCCACGCGTCGCGCGAACGGGTCCGCCACGGGGCTCGCGCGCCGGGTGCCGACGCGCACCTGGCTGCGGTACACGAGGGCGAGCGGCATCACGCCGGCGGTCTGCAGGCCGGACGCGGGCAGGCGCACGGTGTCGGCGGCCGGCATGCGGGTGCTGTCGCCCACCTGCCAGACGACGAGCGTGTCCAGCAGCGCGCGTCCGCGCACGAGGCTGCGCTGCCGGTCCACCGTGCGCACGTAGTCGAAGCTGCGGAGCCGGAGGCCGCGATCGAGCAACGTCTCGCCCCGCACCTGGTAGCGCCGGATCGAATCGCCGTCCGGCAGCCGGACGTCGACGAACTCGCTGACGCGCACGGTGGTGACGCTCGTGTCCACGGTGATCGTCGCGAATCCCACCAGCGCGCCCTCGAGGCGGAGCGTGTAGTACGCCGAGCCCGGTGACACCGGCAGCGTCTCGATCGTCGCCTCGTCGGCGAGGGCCGCGTGCATCGTCCGCCGCGTCAGGAGCGCGAGCGAGAGGCCGAAGCTGCCGAGGATGAGCACCGCGACGAGGCGGCGGATCATGCGTGCACGCTCCGGAGCACCGCATCGGCGAGCTCGCGCTCGTCCTCCCGCTCCACCACGATGCGGAGCGTGCGCGGGGCATCGCCGTCGCGGGGAAAGGATTCCGCGAGCAGCAGCACCGCCTCTTCCAGCGACAGGCGGCCGGGCCCCGCCCCGATCGGCGGGGCGGCCACGTGCTCGAGGCTCCAGTCCCGTGCCCGCTGCCAGGCCGACTGCAACGCGCGCCGGATCGTCTCGCGGCCCGTGGGCGTGCGTCCCTGGTCCTGCAGCACCACGTGCACCACGAGCGGGGCCGTGAGGTCGCCGCCGCCGGTCACCACGGCCGCACCCGCGTCGAGGGGCGTGCTCACCTTGCAGAGGGCGGCGAAGCGCGGCCCGGCCTGCTGGTCGAGCCGCGCGGCGGCCGGCGTGATCGGCGCGAGCGCGTCGTCGGCCGGACGCAGGATCGCGTCGGCCACGATGAAGGCGAGATCGTCCACGACGACCTCGATCACGTGTTCGCGATCTCCCGCGCGCGGCGGTACATCGGCATCGCCTCCTCCGGCCGGCCCATGCGGTCGAGCACGCGGCCGATCAGCTGGTAGCTGCGGCCCTCGCGCTCGTCGAGCTCCACGGCGCGGCGCAGCGCGTCGAGCGCCCCCGCGAGTTCGCCGGCCTGGTTGAGCGCCTCGCCCACGTGGAACCAGGCGGTGGGATCCTGCGGCCGGAGCTCGGCGTAGCGGCGAAGGGTCTCCGCGGCGTCCAGCGCGAGGCCGCGGCGCAGCTGCACCAGGCCGAGCTCGAGCAGCGCACCCGCGTGTTTCGGGTCGGCCTTGAGCACCCGGCGCACATCGGCCTCGGCGTCGCCAAGCTCCTTGCGCCGACGGTTGAGGGCGGCGCGCTCGAGCAGCAGCCGGTGGTCGTCGGGGTGCTGGCGCAGGGCGCGTCCCAGGCACTCGAGGGCTCCGGGCACGTCGCCCTGGCGCTCCAGCAGCCGGGCGCGGGCGGCGGACCCGGCCGGGTGGCCGGGGACCAGGTCCAGCAGTTCGCGGTAGAGTGCCTCGGCTTCTGCGAAACGCGCGAGTGCGGCCGCCTCGTCGCCCCGGGCGAGGAGTCGGTCGGGGTCGGGGGCCGTCCCGCCGGGCACCTCGACGGGTGCCTCGAGGGCCGCATCGATGGCGAAGGGGCGGGGAGGGTACCCCGCGTCGGGTTCCGACGGCACGAGGTCGCCCTCGAGCCCCCGGGCGCCGAGCGTGCCGTCGAGGGCATGGTCCCGTCCGCTGGTGCGGTGGTGCTGGAAGCGTCGCATGATCTGCCCCCCCGGATTGCAGGATGCGGGCCGCCCCGGGGTGGCCCGGCCGACGACGTCCGCATGCTATGGCAGGCCGTTCCATTCAGGAAGCGAGGGCGCCGTCCGGGTGCTTGAAGCACCCCCGGGTTTCGGGTAGGTTTCGGGGCTTATGGCTGAAGAATTCCTCGTCGTCCGCGGTGCGCGCGAGCACAACCTGCGCAACATCTCCGTCACCATTCCCCGGAATCGGCTGACGGTGATCACCGGCCTGTCGGGGTCGGGGAAGTCCTCGCTCGCCTTCGACACGATCTACGCGGAGGGCCAGCGACGCTACGTGGAGTCGCTCTCGGCGTACGCGCGGCAGTTCCTCGGGCTGATGGAGAAGCCCGACGTCGACGCCATCGAGGGCCTCTCGCCCGCCATCTCCATCGAGCAGAAGACCACGGGGCAGAACCCGCGCTCCACCGTGGGCACCGTCACGGAGATCTACGACTACCTGCGCCTTCTCTGGGCGCGCGCCGGCACGCCGCACTGCCCCAACGACGGCAGCCCCGTCGCGCGGCAGAGCGCATCGCAGATCACCGACGCCGTGCTCGCGTGGCCCGAGGAGACGCGCATCGAGGTCCTCGCGCCGCTGGTGCGTGGCCGCAAGGGCGAGTTCCGCGACCTCTTCGAGGACGTGCAGAAGCGCGGCTTCGTGCGCGTGCGCGTGGACGGCGAGACCTACGAGCTCGGCAGCGTGCCGGCGCTCAACCGCCGCCAGAACCACGACATCGCCGTCGTGGTGGACCGCCTCGTGGTGCGCGCCGCCGATCGCGCGCGCCTCGCCGACTCCATCGAGACGGCGCTCAAGCTCGCCGAGGGCATCGTCGAGGTCGTGCCGCAGCCCGGCGCCGGGAAGCCCCTCGCGCCGAGGCTCTTCTCCGAGCGCTTCGCGTGCCCCGTGTGCGGCCTCTCGTTCCCCGAGCTCGAGCCGCGGCAGTTCTCCTTCAACAGCCCGTTCGGCGCGTGCCCCGACTGCCACGGCGTCGGCATGCGCAAGGAAGTGAACGCCGACCTCATCCTCGGCGACCCGAGCATCTCGCTGCTCGAGGGCGTCGTGCTGCCGTGGGGCGAGCCGACGGGCTACCTGCGGAAGGCCGTGCTGCCCACGCTCGCGAAGACGTTCAAGTTCGACCTGAACGACGCCTGGGGCGAGCTGCCCGAGCCCGCGCAGCAGGCGCTCCTCTTCGGCGCGCCCGGCAAGTTCCGCTTCTCGCCCGACGGCGGGAAGGGGAAGGCCGAGCACGAGGCGGAGTGGGAGGGCATCCTCAAGAACGTCGAGCGCCGCTACCGCGACTCGTCGAGCGACGCGGTGCGCGTGAGCCTCGAGGAGTACATGACCGAGGCGCCGTGCCACACCTGCGGCGGGAAGCGCCTGAAGCCGGAGAGCCTCGCCGTGATGCTGGGCGGCAAGGGCATCGGCGACGTCATCGACCTGCCGGTCGCGAAGTCGCTGCAGTTCTTCCAGCAGCTCCCGGTGCGCCCCAAGGGCGGCACTGGTGCGGGGCTCGATGCCGACATCGCCGGCCCGATCCTCAAGGAAGTGAGCGACCGGCTGCGCTTCCTCTGCGACGTGGGCCTCGAGTACCTCACCCTGGGCCGCGGCGCCGCGTCGCTCTCCGGCGGCGAGATGCAGCGCATCCGGCTCGCCACCCAGATCGGCTCGCGCCTCGTGGGCGTGCTCTACATCCTCGACGAGCCGAGCATCGGGCTGCACCAGCGCGACAACGAGCGCCTCCTCGGCACGCTGCGCGGGCTGCGCGACCTGGGGAACACCGTCATCGTCGTCGAGCACGACGAGGACACCATCCGCAGCGCCGACCACATCATCGACCTCGGCCCTCGCGCGGGCCGCTTCGGCGGCGAGGTGGTGGCGGAGGGCACCCTCGACGACGTCATCCGCCATCCCACCTCGCTCACCGCCCGCTACCTGCGCGGCGAGCTGCAGGTGAAGGTGCCGACGCGGCGGCCGAAGGACCCGGCGCGCGTGCTGCGCGTGGTGGGCGCGAAGGCGAACAACCTGCGCGACGTGACGGCGGAGTTCCCGCTCGGGCTCTTCGTGGCCGTCACGGGCGTGTCGGGCTCGGGCAAGTCGACGCTCATCACCGACATCCTGTACCAGGCGCTGGCGCGGCACTTCTACCGGGCGCGCATCATCCCCGGCCAGCACAGGCGCATCGACGGGCTCAACCTGATCGACAAGGTCATCGAGATCGACCAGAGCCCGATCGGCCGCACGCCGCGCTCGAACCCCGCCACGTACACCGGGCTCTTCACGCCCATCCGCGAGGTGTTCACCGCGCTGCCCGAGGCGAAGATCCGCGGCTACGGGCCCGGCCGCTTCTCGTTCAACGTGAAGGGCGGTCGCTGCGAGGCGTGCGAGGGCGACGGGCTGGTGCGCATCGAGATGCACTTCCTGCCCGACGTCTACGTGCCGTGCGAGGTGTGCAAGGGAAAGCGCTACAACCGCGAGACGCTCGAGGTGCGCTACAAGGGGAAGAGCATCGCCGACGTGCTCGACCTGACCGTCTCCGACGCGCTCGACTTCTTCAGCGCCCAGCGGCGCATCGCCGAGAAGCTCGAGCTGCTCAACGACGTGGGCCTCGGCTACATCCACCTCGGCCAGTCGGCCACCACGCTGTCGGGCGGCGAGGCGCAGCGCGTGAAGCTCGCCACCGAGCTCGCCAAGCGCGACAGCGGCCGCACCCTCTACATCCTCGACGAGCCCACCACGGGCCTCCACTTCGAGGACGTGCGCCTGCTGCTCGAGGTGCTCCACCGCCTCGTGGACAAGGGCAACAGCGTCCTCGTCATCGAGCACAACCTCGACGTGATCAAGACCGCCGACTGGGTCGTCGACCTCGGGCCCGAGGGTGGGGAAGAGGGCGGCCGGATCGTCGCGGAAGGCACGCCGGAGCAGGTCGCCGGGGTGGCGGAGAGCCACACGGGGCGGTTCCTGCGTCGCATCCTGGGCTGATGTCCGATAGCCTGATCGACGATCTCCGCGGCCGCCTCGGCGACCGCTACGAGATCGTCCGCGAGCTCGGGCGTGGCGGCATGGGGACGGTGCTGCTGGCCCGCGATCGCTCGCTCGACCGGCCGGTGGCGCTCAAGGTCCTGCCGCCCGAGTTCGCCGCCCAGGCGGAGCTGCGCGAGCGCTTCCTGCGCGAGACGCGGATGGCCGCGGGGTTCTCGCACCCCAACATCGTGCCGGTGTACGCAGTTGAGGAGTCCAGTGACGTCCTCGCGTACGCGATGGGGTTCATCGAGGGGGAGAACCTCACTCAGAGGGTGCAGCGGACGGGGCCCCTTCCAACTCGCGAGATCGTCAGGTTGCTCCAGGACG